>LMZS01000105.1 GCA_001567085.1 Chloroflexi bacterium OLB15 | reverse complement strand
TGTATTTGCTCAGGCTGCACATACGCTGCGCCAAAAGCGGGATTAGCCCGTATATAGGCGGTCACCGCATCTTCGATCATGTCGTTGGCGTTGTCTTCATCCAGAATCTGGAAGTCATCGGAAAGCCTGACCAGGCCGGGACGTTCGCTCACAATATCGTTGGCAAGCCCGTGCAACGTGCGAACGCGGTAAGCAGTTCCGAGATCGTCCTCACCTAAAAAGTCGCGAACTTGCTGCTCAAACTTGCCACGCGCCGCATTGACCAGCGTAACGATCAGGATTTGCTGGCCGCGCCCAAGCCGGGTTTCGCGCACTAATTGGGCGGCAAGTTTTGCCAGCGTCCATGTTTTGCCACTGCCCGGCACGGCGGCGATGCCCATTTTACCCTGAGTGTATTTCAGAATTTCAATCTGGCCGCCGCGTGGGGCTGCATCTTTTTTAGCCATGAGCCATCCCGCTTGTTTCTGCATTAGCATGGCGGCGCAGAACATCATCTACGGCAAGCCGCAGCTCGCCAATTTGCTCGTAGCCGCTTTCATTGAACTGGCTGTATCCAAAGTAGATTTGCTTGCGACAGCGGCGCAGCAAGCCGGTGATCGCCCGGTTCAAAATTTGCTGCGAAACCGCCTGCTCGTCGGCGTCCGTCCACACGCGGCCGGGCGGCCATTGTTTGCTCAGGATATAAGGGTTGCTCAAGGGTTGCAGCGGCCTTCTGCCCCATGCGGGGTGATCTACTGAAACCCAGAATTGATAATCTACTGGCCGGTTACCCAGCAGAAAAGTGTATGCCGGGGCAACCAGCACCGCATTCGGTTGTTCGTCTATTTCTACCGGAGGGTACTGGTTCGTGAGCACGCCATCATCAATCATCTTCAGATATTCGTAGCCAGAGTCTAGCTCCGGCGCGAAACGGGCTGTTGTTTCACGGAAGTTGCGGGCTGAGTCGATCAAGCTGTTGACGATACGCGCTTCGTCGTACCCATGATGAAAGCGGAAGCCGGGCTGTGACAGCATCTCACCCGCCAATTTGCTGAAAAATAAGTCAATCGGCAGCGGTTTGCCCGCTTGATAAGCCTCTAGCCACGCCAGTAAACGATCATAGCGCGCGCCAAAATCACCGGTGATCCGCGCGCGCAGCGTTTCGTTCTGTAATTTGCTAAAAGGATGCAGCCTGCCCGATTTGAACAGAATATCAACCAACAGAGATGCGCGGGTGAGATCAAGCCCATCCATCACGCTGACCAACGCCGCCGCTATATCCGCTTTGCGAATGGCATAGACTGGCGAAAATGCCCACTGCGGATGCGCCAGTTTTGCCAGCGTAAGCAAGGCGCGGGCAGCAGGCTCATCATGTAATGGGCGGGAAGGGCGCAGTGAGTAAGTCGCAATATCGCGCGCTTCCAGCCTGCTGACCAGCGCGTAGCGTAATGAGTCGCTGAGCAAGGGGGCGAGGATGACGATTTCAGACGGCTTCACGCCGTGACCGTGTATCAGCGAGGCTGCCGATTCTGCTGTCCAGTCCAGCATTTGGGTGTGATAGCGCTGCTGTTCTGGCGCGGTGTAGGTGATAGCCGCGCGCAGATCGGCCTTGCGCTTCCGACCATGCTTCGCCGGCGCATCACTGGTTTCAAGGATCGATCCGCTCAATTCCTGCTCAAGCAGCGTGACCGCTGGCGACATCACCCGCGAGTCATTCAGCGTCACTATTTTGTCGCAAACGCCCTGTAAGGTAAGCGCGTTGATTTCATCAGCGCCGAGAATGGTGCGATACCC
>LMZS01000104.1 GCA_001567085.1 Chloroflexi bacterium OLB15 | reverse complement strand
GTCCATGACAACAACTATGATTTCCAGCGCCCAAACAGCTCTTTTGATGGCTGGTACATCCGCAACGATGCTGGCGATTACCTTTCTGGAGAAACGCATTGGATGGATGTGGAAGGCGCGATGCTGGAATACATGATCACCGGCCCGCTGCATTGGTTGGGGCTGCTTGATCTGGCAGAAGGCGCAGCCCGTTTCAATGCCTACGGGCGCGGCTTTTTACGCCTTAGCAAGTGGCCTGCCCAGCAAGACACGCACGAAAAAATCATGATCGCCCCTGATGGCGCGATTCATGTTTCGCGTAAGGTTTCACGCCTTGATCGCTATACTATCGCGCGCTTCGCCAGCTGGGTTTCTAGCGCGGCGGGCAGCGAAATCCCGTTTGTGTACCGCATTGACGCACAGGCGATCCAGAAAGCCGCAGCACAGGGCATCACCATCAGCCATATAGCCGGCTATCTGCAAAATATGCTCGGCGGTGGGCAGCTTCCGCAGGCCATTAGCAAACTATTGGATCGTTGGAAACAGGGGGCATCTGCCAGCGTGACCTTTGAACGCTTGATGGTGTTACGCACCACTTCACCCGAAGTATTGGATGCCATTTATGACGCGCCCGCCACCCGCCGTTTCTTCAGCGCGCGTTTGGGTGAAATGGCAGCCGTAATCCGCGCCGACCAGTGGGAAGCCTTGCAAAACGTGCTGGGTGAAAGCGGCATTCAAGTCGAATTAGTAGGCATATAAATGGGAAAAGCTGTATTTCTGAACGTGCCCACCAATGGGCATGTTAATCCGTCCCTGCCGCTGGTCAGCGAGCTGGTCAAGCGCGGCGAGCAGGTGATTTACTATCTCACCGAAAGCTACCGCAGCAAGATTGAAGCCACCGGCGCAGAGTTCCGCCCGTATCCCGGCATGGCGGAAAGATTCTTTGAAAATGCCGATCTGGATGGCAGCAGCCCACCCAGGACCGCGCGTTACCTGATGCAGGAAAGCGCCCGCTTGCTGCCCCTGCTGCTTGAACAGATCAAACCGCTAAAACCAGATTACCTTATCTATGATGTGATGTGCCCTTGGGGAAACCTACTCGGTCAGGTGTTAAACCTGCCGCGCATTGCTTCATCGGCGCTGCTGTTTGTCAATCCCGCTTCGATGATCAAAACGGTGGGCATTGGCCGCATCGCCAGCATGTTGGCGAAAGGCACGCCGCACATCATCGCCTACCAGCGCCTCAGCCGTGAAGTCGCAAAGACCTACAACGTTACACCCATGCCCTTCGCTCAGGCGCTGATCAACCCTGCCGATCTGGTTATTGCGTATACCTCGCGTGAATTTCAGCCCAACGCTCAGGCATTTGGCAGTCATGTGCGTTACGTCGGCCCGGCTATCGCGCCGCGCCCCGATGCGTCAGGCTTCCCATTCGAGAAGCTTAATGGTCATCCGTTGATCTTCGTCTCATTAGGCACAGTGATCAACAACAATCCTGAATTTTTCCGCGCCTGCCTGAACGCTTTTGCAAGCTGGCAGGTGCAGCTTGTCATGGCCGTTGGCAGCAGCATAAAGCCGGAAGCGCTTGGCGCTTTGCCTGAAAATGCTATCGTGCGCCCTTTTGTGCCTCAGCTTGAAATATTGACGCGCAGCAGCATCTTTATCACACATGGCGGCATGAACAGCGTACACGAAGGCTTATATTACGGCGTGCCTTTAATCGTCGTTCCTCAACAGCTTGAGCAGCTCACAGTTGCCGCGCGGGTGCGTGATCTCGGCGCTGGCGTAACATTTTCTTCAAACACGCCTTCCGCTGACGATCTGCGATCAGCCGCCACCCGGTTATTCCAGGATATTTCCTTTAAGAATAACGCGCAGAAAATCAGCGAATCCTTCAAAGCAGCAGGAGGGCAAGCGCGCGCCGCCAGTGAAATTCTGACCTTTGTCAGCGAATGGAAATCTTCATGAATCTTCGCGGCATTTTTGCGGTGTGCGCGCTTTCTGGCCTGTTGTTCGGCAGCCATGTTCAGGCGCAGAATGTGGGCGCATGCCCGGCGCCCCAAAATGCTGCTGAACTGGAAGCGCTGCCCGTTCCCCCGCGAGATCGTACTGAGCTTGCCATCCGCTTATTAGGACTCGCGTCGCCACAGCCTGCTGCAGCGCCGCCGAACTATCAAATTGGCGACAAGGAATTTTTCTTTGTGGTCAATGACGACGAATCAATCCCCGTTCAAGCCACGCTGCGCGTGATGGGTGAGCATATCTATTTATGGGTAGAAAGCGACGCCGCCAATGAGATCAGCAATGCCGATCTTGAGGCTATCGCCCATGTGTTTGATACCCGCGTTTACCCTGAAACCCGCGCACTGTGGGGGGACGAAGCGAATCCCGGCTTTGACGGCGATTCTCATATTTACGGCGTGTTCACCAACGGGCTTGGCGCAACCGCAGCAGCCTATTTCTCCAGTGATAACAGCGCCCCGGCAGGCACAGTTCCATCTGGCAACGGGCATGAAATGTTCATGTTCAACCTCGATGTGCTGGCCTATGGCATTGATATTCCTTCCATTGCCAGCATCGTCGCCCACGAATTTCATCACATGATTCGCCATAATCTTCAGCCGGGCATGGAATTGTGGATGAACGAAGGGCTATCCGAATTTACACAAACCTATCTCTTTGACGATCCCGGCTACGCGGTATTCGACTTCATGTATCGCCCCGATACCCAGTTGAACACCTGGGCGGAAGCTGGCGATCTGCGCGGCTACCACTACGGCGCGGCGCTGGCCTGGATCACCTATTTCTACGAGCGTTATGGCATCGAAGCGTTAGAGCAGGTGGCCGCCGCTAACAGCCAGCGCGGTCTGCTTGCATTCGATCAGGTCTTGCAGCAGATGGGTGAGCCGGGCGTAATGATCTGTTTGCTGATTGGGTCGTCGCCAATGCCATCTATACGCTGGACGATGCTGGCATTTACGACTATTCAATATTCTGGCTTTTAGACGGCATTACCCCGTTTGTGATCCCGCTCGACAAAATTCCGGCGACCATAGCCGAATCTGCGTCGCAATACGCCAATGATCCCTACACCCTATCCGTCGCCAATGCTTCCACGATAGAAATAGCGCTTGAAGCGCCCTCATCCGTCGCCATTATTCCCGATGGCGGCGAAAACCAGTCGCGCTTCATGTACAGCAGCCGCGCTGATATGGGCGACTCATCGCTAACCCGCACCTTCAACCTGACCGGCGTTGAAAACGCTACACTCAATTTCCGCCTGTGGTATGACCTTGAAGATAGCTGGGATTATGGCTATGTGATGGTCAGTGCCGACGATGGCGTAACCTGGCAAATACTTTCAGGCGCGCGCAGCACCACCCATAACCCGCATAACGCGGCCTACGGTGCGGGCTATAACAGCGAAAGCGGCGGTTGGGTTGATGAAACGATCTCGCTGGATACCTTCGCAGGTCAGGAAATCTTGCTGCGCTTTGAAGTCCTCACCGATGACGGCGTAAACCGCCCAGGCATGGCGATTGACGATCTTGAAATCCCCGAACTCGGCTATTTTGAAGACTTTGAAGCAGGCTGTGACGGTTGGGATGCAGCAGGCTGGGCAAATATCGCCAACCACACGCCGCAAAACTTGTGGCTGCAAGTAGTGCAGTATGGCGGCGGGCAGTTACGCAATCTCACCCGCGAAATGCTTTCCGGCGATCAGGCAGGCAGCCCGTTGATGGCTGGCACATGGGCTATTCCGGTTGCGCCAGAAGCCAGTGAAGCCGTTGTCATCGTCTCGCCATTCGCGCCGCTCACCACCGAGCCAATGCCCTATACGCTGAACATCAACACGCGCTGAACGGCATTCTCATATTTTCTGATCGGGCATTTTTATGGGGGAAAACGGCATGAAAACATCCTTTATCACCACCATTTTTCAGGCTGAAGGCCTGAACGCCACCGGCATCCACGTCCCTGAAGATGCCGTTCTGGCGCTGGGCAAAGGCAAAAAGCCGCCCGTCAAAGTCACACTTGCTGGCTACACCTATCGCAGCACCGTCGCGGTATACGGCACAGACTACCTGCTGCCGCTGGCCGCCGAGCACCGTAAAGCGGCAGGCGTAAACGCTGGCGATGAAGTTGAAGTCACGCTGGAACTGGATACCGAGCCGCGCACCGTAGCGGTGCCCGATGATCTGGCAGCGGCTTTGGACGCAAACGCCGTCCGCGCGGTGTTTGACGCGCTCGCGCCATCCCGCAAGAAAGAATTTGTTCGTCAGATAGAAGACGCAAAAACCGAAGAAACCCGCCAGCGGCGCATCACCAACAACATTGAAAAGCTCAAAACTACGGGGAAGTTCTAAGGATTAAGTGAAAGGCGCAGCGTCCCTTCACTTAATCCCTCACCGTTAAAAGCTAACGCCGTATCTTAAGTTCAGCTTCTAATTCGGCGCGGCGCTGCTCGCTGGCGCGGCGCGCGTCGTCCAGCGTTTCACGATAGCCGCGCTTAATATTGGCGATCAACTTGTCGCCAGTAGCCGGCGAAACCAGCACGACTACGGCAGTACCTATCGCTGCGCCCACCGCCAACCCTAACACCAATCCGAGTAACTTGCCCATAAGATCACCAAACCTGAACGGAATGTACGTATTCTAGCACGTCCCAATATCGAATACGCGCCACTCTATCTATTAAATCCGGGCGATAGATAAGCGATCTTAGCCAGAAATGCCGCCTTGATGTCCCTCACCCGCACCATGCCGCTGTGCAGTAAGTGGCATCTTCACCAACAGGTGGAAGCGTCGCAAAATCTGTATACGAAAGATCGGTGGTGGTGAAATCCACGTACAACTGGAAGCCTTCGCCGCTGATCAGCAGCATATTCGAGAATGCGGTATTGCTGCGGCCAATCGGTCGAAAACCGGTATTCAGCGGAATAGCGCCAGCGCTTTCACGGGCGCGGCGGTCAAAAAATGCGACTGTATAAGCATTGTTCACCCGGTAGGGCAGAATGCTGGTGCTGGTTGTAGAAGTCGTCTGCGCCGCTTCGCTGCCAAAATCAGGCTGAATCAACTGTTCTTCGGCGTATTGAGCCGCTTGCATGGCTAACTGGTCGCAGGCGTTTTCCTGAGAAAAATCAACCTCTCCAGAAAATCCGGTGCGCTCCAACAGCGTGACCAACGCCTGAATCGCCCGTTCGCAGCGCATAAGCGGGTCGCCGCCTTGCCACCCTGAAGGGCGGATCGTAGCCGCGCCAACCACGCGATCAGCCACCAGTTCAAGGTCATGCCGCAAATCGCGGGCGATGGCAAGCGGCGTGCTGAAAATAGCGCCGAACCAGCCTTCAGGGCGCTCGTCTGCGCCGAAAATAGTACCCGCCAGAATTTCCAGATTCAGCCGCAGCAGCACCGGAAGTTGGGGATCATTCACATCCAGCGCCGTAATCCAGCCCTCAGGCCGCGCGCCTGTTTGCTGAAAATATGTATCCGCCAGCAGTTCCAGATCGGCGCGGGCATTTATCAGCGTAGGCAAGGCTTCGATCTGTCGGGCGTTCAGGGCGGTGGTATCAACCGGTTGCTCGCTCTCCGGTGTAGCCGCAGGCTGTTCCTGCGCGCTCAGCAATCCCATCGGCATAAGAGCCAGCAACCATACGATGAGTAGCACACGTTTCATCATCTTTACTCCGGCAGATCAGGCACAGGTGGGCGGCGTTTGCCCATAGATTGAGCGTTGAAGAAGACTGGCACCTCGCCAGCTTGAAATAACGGGGGGTTTTCCTCAGGCAGGGTATCCGGCAAGTCTGGCAGCGATTCGGGTAGTTCAACGGGCAGCGGCGGTTGTGGCGGCGCGCTTGCCGTTTCCTGCATCGCGATCCCCAGTTCGGCAGCAGGCGGGGTGATCATACGCTGCGTCACCGCGCAGTCTATAATCTGCCGGATGATCTGCACACAGCCGCTTTGCAGCCTGCGAAATTCGACTCGCGATAGATCGTCGGCTTCCAGATATTCCAGCGCCAGTTCCATCACGCCCAGCAATTCGGCATCCGTAGTGGGGATGCCGTCTCTGGCCGCAAACTGCCGTGCCGCCACAAATGGCGCGATATATCTCGCCAGCACCTCAACCACTGGCGTCGCCTGCCCGTAAACCAGCAGTATGGGCGGAAATTCATCATCCGCGTAATACGCGCTAACTTCTAAATATGAGGGGAAAAGCGCCGCGCACAGCTGCGAGTACAACCCGGTGTACATGCTCGCCCAGTCGTTGAAATACACGCCGGAAAGCGCGTTTGCTGTCGCTGGCAAATCGCCTATCGCCACCAGCACGTTATGCTGTGCCAGCGCCGCCGCGAATTCAGGTAAGGGACGGGGATAATCGCCCGCCTTCGCCCAATTCGGGGGGATAAGTTCCGGCGCATAACGCCGCGCGGTGCTGATCAACGCGCGTTCTAATCGGGGATCAGGCAAAAGATCGCTCCGGCATCATATGCGAACAGGCGAAATTATGCGGGCTGCAAAGGGTGTACGATAGCGCATTTAGGCTATTTAGACCTATCTGGCATTATACCTGTGTCTGGCGCTTCAAGAAATTAAGCCTACACCCTGGGCGATCAATCTCACGCCCAGAAACACCAGCGCGATCACCGTCACTAATACCAGCGATCGCGTCACCTTCGGGTTCACCCGCCGCAGGCGGTCAAAGATGAACACCCACCCCGCCAGAATCCCCAAAAACACGCCGTAAAACGCCAGCATAAAGCCAGCCCCCGCGATCAGCGAGTCATCCAACCCTTGCCGCAGCAGCGGCCCATTCACCGTACCCCAGAAAATATATGGGCCGGGGCTTAGCAGGTTGATCGCCACCACGCGGGCGAAATATTTCCGGCGCGACTGCCGCTCAATAGGATCATTCGCCAGACCGCCGCCGATGCTCTCGCCTGCGCGCCAGCTTTTCCAGCCGCCCCACGCCATATACAGCAGGAAAAGGCCGCCGCCGATTTGCAAAAGCCGCGCCAATTCTGGCGGAAACTGCGACAGCACCACCATCACCAGCAAAATTACCGGAATATCCGCTACCAGCGGCGAAAAGATGCCGATGATGCTGTATCGCCAGCCGTGAGCCAGCGTATTTTGAATTAACACCGTTTGCAGCGGCCCTGGCAGCATTCCGGCGCTCAGGCCAAGACTTGCGCCGCTGGCGAGCAGCGAAAAGAGAATTTCCATGATCATCCTTTTAAAGAGCCGCAGAATTATGCCGGTGATAAGCATCCGTCGCAATGAGGCCACTAAAAACCAGTTGAACGGTTCATCTTCGCGGCGCTTCAGCCCTACCCATTCACAGCCTTGTAACTACCCATTCATCCAGTTTGCCTTCCCCTGCCTCCGGCCTATAATCGTGAATACCGTCCATCTGGCAAGGATTCCCGACAATGGACAAACGCATGATTGATTTTATTCGCGTGCTGCGGGCATCAGGTGTACGCATCTCGCTGGCCGAAAGCATGGACGCCATGCACGGCATTGAAGCGGTTGGCGTAAACGACAAAGACATTTTTCGCGCCGCGCTGAAAACCACGCTGGTCAAGGAAAACCGCGATCAAGCTACCTTCGATTATTTCTTCCCGCTGTATTTCGGCAGTCGCATTCCGCCGATGCAGAATATCCCTGACCAGTTGAGCGAAGATGATCAGCAAACGCTGCAAGAAGCGCTTCAGGCTTTGATGGGCAGCATGGAAGCCCTGCGCGATCTGCTCAAACAGCTTTCTGAAGGCAAGCCATTCAGCCAGCAGCAGTTGGATCAAGCCGCGCAGCAAAGCGGGTTGGAACAGGGCGACCAGATGTATCAGCGCCCTTGGTTTGAGCGCCGTATGCAGCGCCAGTTGAACACCCAGCAGCTTCAGCAGTTGATCGAACAGCTCATGCAGCAGTTGGAACAGATGGGCATGAGCGAGCAGGCGCGGCAGGAAATTCAAGACATGCTTCAGCAGAATGCCGAAGGCCTGACCGATCAGGTCAACCAGTACACCGGCGCATCGCTAGCCGAGCAAATGGCAAACCGTGAGCCAGACCCCAAACCTGACCTGATAGATATACCATTCACCCGCCTAAGCGACGAAGAAGTAGACGAAATTCGCGCCGAAATCCGTCGTCTTGCCGCCCGCCTTCGCAGCCGCGCATCCCTGCGCCAGAAGCACGCCAAAACCGGCACGCTGGATACTCGCCGCATGATGCGCGCCAATATGCGCTACGATGCCGTGCCCATTGAACTGCGCTACCGCACCAGGCACGTGAAGCCTTGTCTTGTGCTGATCTGTGATGTGAGTACTTCGATGCGCTACTGCGCCGAATTTCTGCTCACCCTGATCTACGAGCTTCAGGATCAAGTCGCCAAGACCGACAGCTTCGTATTCATCAGCGACATCACCGATATCAGCATGGTTTTCAAGGAAAACGAGCCGCAGGCCGCCGTCGAAAAAGTGCTTTCCGAAAACCGTCCCGGCTATTACAACACCGATCTTGGCGGCAGTCTCGCCACCTTCAAACGCGACCACATGAGCAAGGTGACGGCGAAAACCACCGTGATCATCCTCGGTGACGGGCGCAACAATTACAACGATCCTCGCACTGATATTGCCGAAGAAATCAAGCGGCGTGGTCGCAGGTTGATCTGGTTCAACCCTGAACCAGCCTATCAATGGGGCACAGGCGATAGCGATATGCACCTTTACGCCCAACATGCCAGCGCGGTCTATAAAGTGAGCAACCTGCGCGAGCTTGCCGCCGCCGTTGATAAAATTCTGGTAGATGGCTAGAGGGAGAAGCATCTTATGGCATCTAAGCGAGAGCTGCCGGTAGAACGGCGCGAAGAGTTACTCAGCACCTTGAAAGCCCGTTTTGAACAGAATAAAGCGCGTCACAACGGCATTAAATGGGATGATGTGCAGGCTAGGCTGGAAGCCAGCCCCGAAAAACTATGGTCGCTAGGCGAAATGGAGCGTACCGGCGGCCAGCCCGATGTAGTCGGCCATGATCCAAAGACTGGAGAATACATCTTTTTTGACTGCTCGCCGGAAAGCCCCGATGGCCGCCGCAGCCTGTGTTATGACCGCGAAGCATGGCTGGCGCGAAAAGAGCATAAGCCTAAAGACACGGCGATAGATATGGCTGAGGCAATGGGCATTGAGCTTTTAACCGAAGCGCAGTACCGCGCTTTGCAAAAACTTGGCAAGTTCGATTTGAAAACCTCAAGCTGGGTCAAAACACCAGAAAATATTCGCAGGCTCGGCGGCGCTGTCTTTTGTGATCGTCGCTACGACACCATCTTCCTGTATCACAACGGCGCTGAATCCTACTATGCCGCGCGTGGCTTTCGCGGCGTGCTGCGGGTGTAGTGAGGAAAAAAGCGAAAACCTGAAGAACAACTTCCCCATCCCGCGCTATAATCGCCCCATATTTATTCTCAATATCGGGTTATCGTCATGTCCTCACGCGATGCCATCCTGAATAAGCTGCGCGCCGCCAAACGTCCGTTTGAAGACGCGCCACCCCGCCCTAAAGTTTATGTGCCCGTCATCAATGACTTTGACACCTCGCCTGATGCGCTCATCGAACGCTTCAGCGCCGAACTCGTTGGCCTCAAAGGCGATCCGTTCGTGGTTGAAGGGGAAGATGCCGCCCGCGCCTGTGTTATTGATCGCCTTAAACAGCATCAGGCGGCGCGCATTCTGGCATGGCATTTCACCCATATTCCGGTGAAAAAGCTGCGCGAAGCCATCGAAGCCGAAGGTATCGAAATCATCCAGCCTGATAGCCATGACGAGTTTCGCGCTGAAATCCTGTCGGCAGCAGAAGGCGCGCAGGTCGGGCTGACCGGCGTTGAAAACGCCATCGCCGCCACTGGCACCTTGATCGTCCGCACCGGCGCAGGTCGTGGGCGTATTCCTACCGTCCTCGCGCCAGTCCATTTAGCCGTTCTCAGCGCCAATCAAATTCTGCCCCGCCTCGAAAATTGGATCGCCCTTCAGCGAACAAAAGGCATCAACAATCTTCGCGGCAGCGCCAATGTCTGCTTTATCTCTGGCCCCAGCCGCACCGGCGATATTGAAATGGAGCTGATCCTCGGCGTACATGGGCCGGGTCGCGTTGAAGTGATCATCAAAAATAGTTAGCTTGCACGAGCATCAGCTTTTCAATATGCTGGTACAGATGCACGGCGCGCTGCCAGACTATCCCATTACAGGGCATCCCCTCACCCTGAGGGTTGAGGGAGAGGGGTAGAAGTGAAGGCTTATGACCGACGACGATCTGCTTGAGGCTTTGCGCCAGCTAGCGAAAGAGTGGGAAGGCAAAGCCCGCGAGTTTCAATCCCGCGCTCGTGTTGAAAAAGCAGGCGATATTCACACCGCTTATTACTATCGTGGCGTGGTTGATACCTATCAGCGGGCAGCCTCGTCCTTGCGCGCCATGCTTTCTACAAATCTGGATACCGTAGAAGCGAAGTCACTGCAATACCGCACAACAACGATGGATGAAGCCCGTTCCGCCCTCACCAACGCCGGCCTTCACGCCCGCGAGCTTAGCCAGCACAGTGATGGCGCGTTCACGGCCATCTTCTCGCGTTTACAACCGATTACGCAGGAGCAGCGCATCGGGCGGCTTTCGGCAGCGAACCCCCATCTCATCATTCTGGATACCGGTAATTTACCAGACAGCGGCGAACCCTACATTGACTTTGCGTTCACCAATGCGTAAGCAGCAGCCCCATTTCGTTTGATCGCTTTCGTGGAGTGAAAATGTAAAAGCGCGCCACTGGCGCGCCCATTATCGATCTACGTCGTCAAAAATTCATGCACAAGCGCTTGAAAATGATGCACGCCGTTTTCGCGCTTCACTGAAAAGCGCCCGCGATCATATGCCCGTGAAGCCAGCCCTTTTTGCACCGCGACGCAAATTTCGATGTCTTCCTGTTGAATCTCATCGCTGAACGCAATCGTTTGCTGCATACTTTCCCAGCCATCGCCCGTGCCCGGTTCCTCAAAATACCACTCGAAGATAGTCAGCGTCTTATCATGCCCTACCGGCAATATGATATTGATTGACATGTTATCGGGGTAAATGTTCAGCATCACGTTCGGGAAAATCCAGTAATACAGCGCCTCAGCTTCAGCTTCAGTACGCACATAGCGCCGGTCACGCCCCTGTATATCGCCCTCTTTTGCCGGGCGAATTGGCGCATACTGCGACGAGTAATAGCGAAAGGTATCTACGCGGTACTGCTCGTAATCCAGTTCGCGGTACAGGCCGGGGTGCGCTATCGGCACATGATAGCCTTCGAGATAATTATCAACATACACTTTCCAGTTGCATTCGATGTAATAATCTCGGCGCTCCATCGCCCGCATCTTGCCAATGTCGAAGCCTTTGCGCTTGATTTCCTCATCAATCGCGCCATACACAGCCATGAAATCCGGCGCATCATCGTCCAGATTCACGAAGATGAACGGCCCCCACTCAATCACCCGCACCGAACGCAGGCAGATATCTTCTTTACGCCAGTCGGCTACGCCTTCAAATTCCGGCGCGGTCATCAAGCGCCCATCCAGCGCATACGTCCACCCGTGATACTTACACTGTAGGCTGCGGCGATTGCCCTTGCCTGCGGCCACTGGCCCGGCGCGGTGCATACACACGTTGTAAAACGCGCGCAGCTTGCCATCAACCCCGCGCGTGATCACCAGCGGTTCGCCCACGACATCGCACGTAAAATAATCGCCGGGACGCGCCACCATATCCGCCCGCCCCACAGGTTGCCACGTTTTCCAGAAAATCTTGACCTTCTCCAGATCAAGAAACTGTGGATCAACGTACCAGCGCGAAGGCATCGTCGCCGCCGTCGCCAGATCATCCGATGGCGTGTAATCCGAAAGGTCAGGTGCTTGTGGTTCTGGCAGCATAGCTACAACACCGGATTCTTCGGGAAGGTCGTCAGCGATTCTGCGCCAGTTTCCGTCACCAGCACGTTATCTTCAAGCCGCACGCCGCCCAGCCCCGGTACATAAATCCCCGGCTCAATCGTGAACGTCATGCCCACTTCCAACGGGTAATGCGCTGAACTGGAAATCTGCGGCATGAAGCGCTGCCCATCCATGCCCAGCCCGTGACCAGTACGATGCGTGAAATACTGCCCGTAGCCCGCTTCAGTGATCACGTCTCTGGCGGCTTTATCCACTGCGCTGGCGGGCACGCCCGGCGCAACGGTGGCAAATGCGGCTGCGTTCGCCAGCTTCACCGTATCGTAAATCTTCTGCATTTCCGGGCTGATGTTGCCAATCACGAACGTGCGCGTAATATCCGAATGATAGCCACCAACCTGGCAGCCAAAGTCAATCAACAGAAATTCATTCCGCCGCAGCGCCCGATCAGTCGTTTCGCCGTGCGGGTTGGAACTGTTCTCACCAGTCTGGATCAGCGTGCTGAAGGCCAGCGCCTCGCCGCCATGTGCAAATTGCAATTCGTCCAGCTTGGCGGCTATTTCTTCCTCAGTCATCCCCGGCTGAACAATCTTCAACAGATCGCTTAAAGCAGCTTCGCTGGCCTGTGCCGCGCGGCGCATCAAGGAAATTTCATCGGCGGTCTTGATCGCGCGTATACGCAGCAGCGCTTCATCCACAGGTTTCAATTTCAACGTCGGATCAACCGCTTGCAGCCCCAGCACTTCCGAAGCGCGCATGGTCAGCGAATCAATACCCAGCGTTTTACCGCGCAAGCCTAGCGCATCAATCGCCCTGTTGAAGGCTGGCGTGAACCACTCGTCATCATCCCATGCAAAAAGCTCGACATTCAAATCATCGCGCTTCTGAATTGTGCCCAATTCCAGCTTGGGTACAACCAACCCTAGCTTATCCGGCAGCACGAATAAAATGATCGGGCGTTCGCTCAAAAAGTAACCCAGCCCACTAAAGTAGCGCATAGATGTTCCCGGCATAATCGCCACCGCATCCACGCCAGATATTGCCCGTACAGCATTCAGCCGCTGTTGAAAATCAATGGTCATCATAATCCCCACTTGTAACAACATTTCACACGCTGGAATCGCTAAATTGTAGCCACGCAGTAGCAAACTGCCTATAGACCATGTTCAAGGCTGCGCCTGTTTCATTGTGGGCATGAAGCATCAGAGAATCAAAAAGCAGGGATATATCTGTAACCTATCCCTGCTTCTTAGATTGCTCAATTGTATGCTGCGTAATTACGCGTTAACAGCAGCGGGGGTTTCTTCCGGCACCAAAGCGAGTTCAGCTTCGAGTTCGATCTCGATTTCCTTGCTCACCAGCCAGCCGCCAGCTTCTAGCGCCACGTTCCAGGTCAAACCCCAGTCCTCGCGGTTGATCTTGGCGTGTGCATTGAACACCGGCTTCACATTACCCCAGGGGTCTTTGGCTTCGCCCAGGTATTCGGTGTTCAGCTTCACTTCCTTGGTCACGCCCTTGATCGTCAGATCGCCGGTGATCACGCCAGTATTCGCGCTGGTCACTTCAACTTTCTTGCTCACAAAGGTCATCGTCGGGTTGTTAGCCGTGTCGAAAAAGTCAGCGCTGCGCAGGTGATTATCGCGGTCATTATTGCCGGTATTCACGCTGTTCAGGTCAACTTCGGCGGTCAGCGTGCTTGCCGCAGGGTTCGCCGGGTCAAATTCAATCGTTGCAGTTGCCTTGGTAAACTGCCCGCGCACTTTGTTGAACATCATGTGGCGGCCAACAAAGCCAACAACGGTATGCGCCGGATCAATCACGTACTTGCTCATGAGAACTTTACTTTCCCCGGTTGTAAAACCGGACTGTAGTCCGTTTATGTGGCATAAGGATAGCAGACTAAAAATCCGTTGTCTATAAATATTTCGTTAGAAAACGGACTAACGTCCACTTATAAGGTTTGGGAAAGGAAAGTTAGCCTAAAAGCTGCTCGCAGGTTTTGCACAATCCGCTGCGAACACGCTCCACATCGTATCCGCGCACGATCATCAAATAGTAGTTCACGCCCGGATCCAGCATCATATACAGCACGTCCGTCGCGTAATCAACTTCTATTTCAGGGCGCGCTTGCGCTAGCAGGCCGCGTATCGTTTGCCGCCACCACAAATGCGCCGGGTGATAAACGCTGCTGCCGGGTGTCAGCATGTCCATACTCGTCAGCATCCGCAGGTTACGCTCCACAAATGCCAGCGCCTCGCTCAAAAACCAGTGTAAGTTTTCCAGCGGTTCGGAAGGGTTTTCTCGCAAATGGGCTAGCGTGCGTTCTTGCAGGCTGTGTTGATCCGCATCCAGCAGCGCTTCCAGCAAATCCGTTTTGCTAGAGAAATGACGGTATAACGTGCCTTTACCCACGCCCGCCGCATCAGCAACAGCCGACATCGTTACCTGATCTACGCCGCGATCAGCGATCAGGTCGCACACTGTTTTTAGAATTTGTTCCCGGTTTTTAACCGCATCGCTGCGGCTGGGTCGTGCATCGCGCAAGATAATCAGTTCATTCATGATTGCGTTGGCGTGTTACACTCTTGTGGTCGTTTTCACTTATATTATATCAGAAGGGTTAATCTGCTTTGAAACTGTGCAATTGGATAGGTCTGCTCGCGCTCAGCATCGCAGTTGCAGGCTGTACGCTGGAAACACCCCTCGCCCCATCAGGCAATAACACAGGCAACAATAACATCATCTCACAGCAGCCCAACGGCGGCGAAACTGGCGTCGTCACCAATATCATTGACGGCGACACGATTGACGTTGCTATCGGCGGCATTGAGCAGCGCGTGCGGTATGTTGGCGTAAATACCCCTGAACGCGATGAGCCATGTTATGGCGATGCTCGTGACGCGAATTCTGATTTAGTGCGCGGGCAAACAGTTACGCTGGTGCGCGATGTCAGCGATACTGACCGGTACGGCCGCCTATTACGCTTTGTATATGTCGGGGATACCTTCGTCAACGCTACGCTGGTCGCGCAAGGCTGGGCAGAAGCGGTTGAGTATTCCCCCGATACCGGCCAGACCGCCTATTTCCGCAGTCTCGAAGAAGCCGCTGCTGCCGCCAATCTTGGCTGCCATCCTACCGGCATCTTCGATGATGGCACGATGACGCGCTAAGCTGTACGGGCGAGCCGCTGGTTCGCCCGTATCCTCGCTTTTCCCGTTTTACGCCTTAACTGCCCTTCGCTCACGCCCGGTTATACACCTCTAAACTCACGCCATGCAGCGCGCTGGCCGCATCTGAAGCCAGAAACGCAATCGCATCGGCAATTTGCTCTGGCGTCACCCACTTGCTGAAATCGGCGTCAGGCATATCTGCGCGGTTCGGCGGCGTGTCAATCACGCTCGGCAGCACTGCATTCACGTTGATGCCCTGATCCCGCACTTCTGCTGATAAGCTCTCCATCACCCGCTGTGCTGCCGCTTTACTCGCCGTATACGCGCTGTGCTTGCTGCTGCCCTTCAAACCCGAACGCGCCAGAACAAAGATGATCTTCCCACCCTGCCCCTGCGCCAGCATTTGCGCCGCTGCCCGCCCGCCCATCAGATAGACCGGGCGCGCATTCAGGTTCATCATTCTGTCCCATATATCAAGATCGCCGTCCGCAACTGTCCTGCCAGCCGCATAGCCGCCAACCGTATGCGCCAGAACATCAATCCGCCCGAAGCGCTCATGAATATTGGCGATCAACGTATCAATTTCGGCAGGGTTGCCCACATCCAGCGGGTAAATCATCGTTTGCACGCCATAGTCAGCCTCTACCCGTTTTGCCAGTGCGGTAAGCCGTTCAAGGTTACGCTCCACCAGCACCAGTTTTGCGCCTTCACGCGCAAAGCGCAGCGTCACCGCTTGCCCCAAATTGCCTGCCGCGCCGGTGATCAACACCACTTTACCTTCAAACAATCCCGCCATCTCTGCCTCTTTTCACTTCATCGTGCCGGTTATAACCACTATATCTCACTGGAAATAAAACAGGGGCAGCCATTGCTAGCCACCCCTGTAGTTAATCCTCAGCGACGCGCCGTAGTTATGCGTACAGCACTTCTTCGTAAACCGCTGGAATTTCATCAATCACGTGGCGGTTCAGCGCCACCACCTGCGGAATCGGAAAGCCGTTGAACGCAACCGCATATTCGTTGGTATACGCGCCTACGTCAATGAACACGATGCGCTCGCCGATGTGGGTTTCTGGCATTTCAAGATTGCGAGCAACCACGTCACAAGAATCGCATGATGGGCCAGCAATCGTATAGCGTTGCATCGGGCGCTCTGCGGCATCACCGGCCAGCAGCTTCACAACGGGCGGAAATCCTTCAAAGGTTTCCATCAGGCCGTTGAATACGCCGGCATCCAGATACAGCCATTCGCCGCTGCCACGTGCCGCCTTGCCTTCAACCGTCGTCACCAGCCAACCCGCATCACCAGACAGGCCGCGCCCCGGTTCCAGCACCAGCATCAGATCGGGCGTATACGGAATATGGTTGGCAACCGCTTCCATCACCGCGCTGCCAATAGCGGCAATCGTCGGAATACTGGCATCATGCTTGCTGCCCGCAGGGTAGCCGCCGCCAATATCCAGAAAATAGAAATCGTGACCACGCAGCGCAGCTTCACGCCACACATCGCCACACGCCGCAATCGCCTTCACCCAGTTATTGGGCGAAAGACACTGAGAGCCAACATGGAACGACAGCCCGATAGGATTCAAACCGAGTTCACGCGCGCGGTCACATAGTTCCAGCGCCAGCGCCGCATCCACGCCAAATTTGCCATCCAGCGGCAGCACGCTGCCCTTGTTATCTACCGCAAGGCGCACATAAACGCGCGCGCCCGGCATATACTGCGCCACTTTATCAACTTCGTAGATCGAATCTACAACAACTGCATAGACGCCCGCTTCATGCATCCGCCGCAAAAACGTCGGATTCTTGATCGGGTTGCTGCAAATAATGCGCGAGCCATCTGCTCCCGCATTGAACGATTTTTCCAGCTCTGCCAGTGAGGCAATTTCCAAACCACCGCCGCGATTAACTACCAGTTGCACAATATCCGCATGGGCATTGGCCTTCATGGCGTAATATATCAAACCACCGGGAAACGATGTTTCGAACTGCTGATAGTTATTGGCGATATCTGCAAAATCAAGGATCAAACTAGGTGTGGGAACTTCGTTCAAAAGGGCGTCCAGTTGGACAGTTGTCATCTCGTTCTACGGGTCTCCTTGTCGAGGTGAACATATCTTAGGCAACTGATGCAGTATATAACGATTTTTCCCCCATGTATATAAATATTTCATCGAAATTTCAGGTGTTTTTCCAGCGGGAATCCTACGTTATATCAATTGAGGGAAAACACAGCCGGATTGAAGATTTTTACGAAAAAATCAACCCATTTTGTGGGGGTCTGGCGGGGTTGCCATAGATGCAATTTCACGGCGAAAAATGAGTAAGAAGCCTGATAAAAGGGGGGGGCTGCGTTTTGCTCCCCCTTCCCCCGCTTGCGTGGGAGAAGGGGTTTAAGGGTTAAGGGGATGCTGGCGTTTAATACCCGGTGCTGGGTACTGCCAGCAGAAACATCACGGATACAAGGCCAACGACGATGGGCAAAATAATAGCAGCGGCAAAGATTTTGCTATCTTCGCGCAGGTGCATGTAGAACAACATCACCAGCACTGCTTTCGCCAGCGAAAGCCCAACCAACAACACGGTGCGGATAATCCCTTCAAGGAAAATCTCAGCGATACCGATTTCAACCAGCGTCACCACCGCAAGGATGCCGAAAACAACCACGTAAATATTCGCGTTGATTCGCCGCCCAAACAGGATAGTGTAATCTGGCGCGATATGCGATGCTGCCCCTTCCGGCGCTTCAGCCGCATGATGGCTGTCTATTCTGGCAGCATCAGCGGATACCGCTTCAGAGGCAATTTCTTCTTTAGCTTCAACAGCCGCCATTTCAGAGATTGTCTTATCGTCGCTCATGTTGCCCTCTTACAGCAGATAGATCACGGTGAACAGCAAAATCCACACTACGTCCACAAAGTGCCAGTACAACCCGAAAATTTCGACGCCAATGTTGTTTTTGCTTGAATACTTGCCTCGCCGGGCGTTCATAACCACATACAGCGCCCAGATCACGCCGAAAATCACGTGCGCGCCGTGCATCGCCGTCGGGGCATAAAAACGCATCCCAAATTCGCTCGAATAAATGGTGATGCCTTCATTCGAGAGGATGGTGTACTCAACCCCTTGCAGACCAACGAAGATTGCGCCCAACAGCGCGGTTAAGCCAATCCACTTGATCAGCCCGCCGGTATTGTTCAGCTGTATCTGGCGCAGACCCATCACCATGGCAAACGAGCTTGCCAGCAGCAGGAAAGTGTTCACGCTCACCAGAAAAACGCCAGTCGCTTCATGTACCTGATGCACCAGCTCGCCGTTATTGACACGCCACACCAGGAAGGTAGCGATCAATACGGTGAACAGGATGACTTCGCTGGCGAGAAACAGCCACATCCCAAACTTAAGGCTATCATTGCGCTGCGCCTCGTGTTTCGCATCGGAGTGCGCGTCATGAGCCGCATGAGCGTCCACAGGCTTGATACTAACGTCCGTCATGGCTCAACTACCCTCTCTGGAACAATACTTTTGGCAACCAGCGCAGCAGCCGGGCAAGCAGGGCTGCGCCCTGTCCCACCAGGCCAAGCAGCCACGGCAGCCGCCAGATAATCACCGTGAATAGCAGCGCGTTGGCAATAGAAATCGTAGTGCGTGCCGGTTCCGCCGGAATGATCAGCCCGATGGCCGCGTAATAAAAGACCGCGTACAGCACCGCAAAAGCGATGGTGAATTTGGCAATCGTCACCATTCGCGCATCATTGCGGAAGATAAAAGCCGGCGCAGCCAGCGCGATCGTTTGGCCGATAATCTCAAAAATGGCGGCGAAGAACGGATCGATATACATATTGATGGTGGTAGCTACCCAGCCAGCCGCAAGCCCGACCACCACAAAAGTGACCAGCGCCGTCAGCGCATACTTCACAACCGCATCTATCGAACGCGCCTGCGCGGGAATAATCTCGATGAACAGGATCACTGCCGAGACGATGAACAGCCCCCAGAGGAAGCTCCATATTCCAGCCAGCAGCGTATTAAAGCCGAACATCACCAGCGCCGGGAAGTTCACAAAATACAGCAGCGCGCCAAAAACCAGCAGGTAATTGAGCCATTTAGGCAGCGGTATGGTGAAAGAACGCCCTGGCTGTGCCTGTGGCGCCGATCCATCACTAACTTGTATTCCGCCTGGGGCAGGCAGCGCCGCCACGCCCGCGCCGGAACCCAGCGCCGGGGCGATATTCACTTCAAACTCACGATTTTTGTAGTCTTCGTCGAAGCGAAACACCAGCCACGCGATGCCGCCAGCGACAGCCGCCAGCGACAGCAGAATGAACAGGGTAAAGCCCAGCAGCACCACAAGTTGGCTTAGATAGACGGTTTGCCCCGCGATCTGCACTTCCATGTAGCCGACCATCATCAGCGAAGCATCGGGTACAGCGGTCGTGGTCAGGGAAACGCCGCCCGAAACAGCCACCACAAAGGTGAGCAGCATCAACCCCAGCAGCAACCCACCAATCTGCCAGATTGCGCCGCTAAGTATGGTTTTCGGCTGTTTCGCTTCTTCAGCCAGCTCTGCGTGTATCTTCTCGACTTCAGGCCCTTCGCCGTGAGCGCTGAGCTTAAAATTGAAGCCGCCAATGCCCCACACAAAGAAGAAGGCGCAGAAAAACATCGCAAAAACCAGACCCACGCCTGAATCCCAGATTGGATCTAGATTTTGAAGCATACGGATGGCCGTCACGAGCGCGGCTCCGGTCAGGAACCCAATAATTCCAAACCAGACTGCTCTGCCAATACCCGGTTGTGCCATAAACCCTCCCCAAACGACGACGGTGATTATACCGCAATCGGCCTTGAAACTAATCTAAATCAAATACAGCACGATGTAGAACAATACCCACGCCACGATCACAAAATACCACAGCCGCGCGCCAGCTTCTACACCCCAGTAATTCTCAGCGCTGTACGCGCCGTGCCGCGCATTCATGAAAACTTGTATCAACCACCAGCCAATAGCCACCGCATGGACGGCATGGTAGCCGATCATCACCCTGAAAATTTGCCCGTACAACCCGGTTTCCAAATAGGGGTTGTAGAAAAATATGGCGATCATCACGGCGAGAAACGCCCCGCCAAGCACAATCGTCAATTGCCACATACTCAAAAATGCGGCGCGGTCATCCTTGCGTATCGCGCCCATCGCCCGCCCTGCGGTGAAGCCGCTGGCGATGATCGCCAGTGTGGCCAGCAGGGGTATCGCAAATTGCACTGGCGTTAATTCGGGCAGCGCCGTCGCCAAATTTCCGCGAATATGCAGGCACACCACCACCAGACAAACAAATACCATGATCCACGAAATCTGGAACACAGTAACCAGCGTGCGCTTATTTTTTAAGGCCAGCAGTTCTTCCCGTGTCATCGGGTGGCCATCTGCTGCATGTGTTTGCCGGGACATTACAGCTAAATTCTTACTCATGATCTTACAAAAAGAGGGCGCGCAGTTGTGCGCGCCCATCTGCTTTCATAAACCTGTACTCAATCGCCAGCCGGTGCGGGGGCGGCGTGCGCCATCGCCTGTGTGCTCGGTTCCATAGTCTTGGGGTAAGACGGCCCCAGTTCTTTTTCCTGCTCTTCCAGATAGCGATATGCCGCTTCGGTGCCATAGCCATACGGGTTGCTGAAGAATACCGGGTCGCCATGAAAATTATGTGCAGGCGGCGGCGAATCCGTTGCCCATTCCAGCGTCAGCGCGCGCCAGGGGTTCGGCCCGGCAACCCGCTTCTTGTACAGCGAATACACCAGGTTAAACAGCACGATAAAGGTAGAGATGCCCAGTACAAACGCGGAAACACTCACAATCGTGTTCAGCGTCTGGAATTCCGGCGCATATACCGCCACACGTCGGGGCATACCAAGCATCCCCAGCAAGTGCATCGGGAAGAATGTGAAGAAGAAGGCGACGTAGGTAATCCAGAAGTGAATCTTGCCCAGCCGCTCATCCATCATGTAGCCGGTAATCTTCGGGTACCAGTGGTACAAGCCAGCGTAAATCGCCAGCACCGAGCCGCCATACAGCACAAAATGGAAGTGGCTAACCACGAAGTAAGTATCGTGAACGTGCAGGTCAAAAGGTACAGCCGCCAGCATCACCCCGCTGATGCCGCCAATCACGAACATCGAAAGGAAGCCCAGCGCAAACAACATCGCGCTAGTCAGGCGTATCTTGCCACCCCAGATCGTTCCAATCCAGCTAAAAATCTTGATGCCCGTTGGCACCGCGATGATCATTGAGGTAAGCATGAAAGGAATACGCAGCGAAGGCATCAGGCTGGTGAACATGTGATGCGCCCACACCGTAAAGCCAACCAGCGCGATGACCAGGCTGGATAAGGCGATAGCGCGATAGCCAAACACCGATTTACGGCTGTGCGTAGACAGAACTTCAGAAAGGATGCCGAAGCCGGGGATCACCATGATATAGACCGCTGGATGGCTGTAGAACCAGAACACGTTCTGCCACAGCAGCACATCGCCACCCTCAGCCGGGTTAAAGAATGCGGTTCCAGCCACCCGATCCAAAATCAGCAGGGTTAAGCCGCCTGCGAGGAACGGCGTCGCCATCACCACGATGATAGATGTCGCCAAAATCGCCCAAATAAGCAGCGGCATCTGGAAATAGCTCATGCCTTCAGGGCGCATGTTGCGTACAGTAACGATGAAATTCAACCCGCCCAGAATTGAGGAAAGGCCCAGAATGTGGATCGCAATCGCCCACATGGTCTGACCGTCTCCATCGCTGAACAGCGTGCTCAACGGCGGGTAGCTCGTCCAGCCAGCCTGTGCCTGACCGGCGAAGTAGCCAAGGATCATCAGCACGCCTGCGGGCGGAATCAGCCAGAACGCGAACGCATTCAGCCACGGGAACGCCATATCTTTAGCGCCTAGCATCAGCGGCACCAGATAGTTTCCAAATCCGGCGAACATCGGAATGATCCATAAGAAGATCATGATGGTGCCGTGCATGGTGAACAACTGGTTGAACTGAGTGCCATTTTGCACCAGATCAAGCGTTGGCGTCAGCAGTTCCCAGCGTACCATCATCACCAGTGCGCCGCCTACAATGAAGAAAAACAGCGATGTGACCATGTATTGAACGCCGATGATCTTATGATCAACCGTCCACTTAAAATAATCACTGATCCGAAGTTTTGTCTTCTCTTCGTGCGCCTGAATGCCCGGAAGCGGAGCGGTAACCGTAGCCATAGAAATCCTCTAACTTGCAAACATTTCCCGTATTTTAGTTGCCCGTTTGCGTTAACAGATACGCCACAATGGCATCCAGATCAGAGTCCGGCATGTAATTTGCGTGATCTGGCTCCGGGTTAAACTGAAGCATCAGATTGTTGAAACCGGGCACCAGATAAGCGCCGGGCTGCCGGATCGAATCATGCAGATATTCTGACATCGTGGCAAAACCAGTCGCATCCAACCGCGCAGTACGGCTGGCGACGCCATCCAGAATCGGGCCAGTCGTTCCCGTCCAACCCAGATCGCTTAGCGTGTGGCAGCCAGAGCATGGGTAATTCTGAATCTCTTGCCGCCCCAGCAGCACCGGGTCTTCGGGCGGATACAGAATCTTTTCCAGCTCAGGATAGTAGAATTGTTCAAGGTATTCCTGCTCGCTGGCATGAACGATCAACCATGCGCCCGCAAGATCGCCGTCTTCGGTCACGCGGCCTGCCATCTCGCCGTGTCCGCCGCCGCACAGCTCGGCGCAAACGATGCGGAACACGCCGCTCTCAATCGGTGTGAAGCTCATCGTCGTCACACGTCCAGATAGCACGTCTTGCTTCATACGCATGCCCGGAATCCAGAAAGAATGGATCACGTCCTGCGTTTCCATAGAAACCGTAACGGGCTGGTTCACCCACGTATGGAGCTGCGGGTACGAGAAACTGATCGCCTCGCCATTGTTCAGCGTTGCAGCGATATCCTCTGGCACGCGGGACATATCCACATTAGGCGGCAGGTCATCTGTTGTCGCCTCATAATTAAACGTCCACGCAAAACGCTGCCCCACCACGCCAACTTCCTGCGCGTTATCCGGGCGCGTTTCAATCTGGCTCCATACCACAAATGAGTAGATCGAAAGCACGGCAACGATAATCGCCGGGATCAGCGTCCACACCAGTTCAAGGGTGGCGTTGCCGTAAATCGGCGGGCCATCGCCCCGATCGCCCTTGCGTGCGCGGTAGCGAAGCACCGAAAGCAGCAGCAAGCCTTCAACCAGAATGAAGATCGCCCCGCTAATGAACAACATCACCTGAAACAGGTTGTCAATCAATACCGATTGCGCTGACCCTGCTCTAGGCAATATAGCTGGCGTGAGCAGCGAAATGAGGAAACCACCGACGACGATGATCACCCCACCAGCAATCACCCAAACCAGTGATATTCCCGCCGATCCTTGTGTTTGATTGTGACTTGACTTAGGAAGATTCATGAAGTGCTATTCCGTAAGAATCTGTGCGGAGCGTTGGCTCGAGATCTTTGGAGACAAATTGCAGTATACGTTTGTTCAAAATAGAACAAATAACTCAGGTTATTCTAGCGCAGAACATGCCTGTGTGCAAGCAGATAATCAGCCTCAAAATTGATTTTCATGCAGTTTAAAAATCGCGCGTAAATCATAACTTTCGACTAGAATAAGACCATAAACATCGGCAAACTGGGCTTAAGGATTCACGAAAATGACCAATCGCTTGTTTCTACATTGTGCCGATGCTGATCGCCAGATGGCAGATCAAATCAAGCGCGAATTGGTGACTGCCGGTTTCATGGTTGATCCGTATATTAACCCATTCGCTGTGGTCGGCATATATATGGCGCCAGAATCGCCTTATTACGGCGCGGATGCGGTGGTTGTGCTGCTCAGCGACCACCTGCTTAAAGATGAAGCCGCCATTGCCCTGCTTAAAAATGCCGCCGATACCGGAAAGCCTATCTTCCCGCTGTATACCGGCAATTTACTTCAGCTTCAGATCAAGCTGCCCGATGAACTGCAATATCTCGCAGGGCAAGCATGGTATGAAGCGGCAGACGCCCCCAGTTGGCTAAGCGCCCTGCTCTCAGAATCTGAAGATAGCTTTGCTGACCGCATCACCACTGCCCGCGATATTCCTGACGAATTGTGGAATTTGAGCGGCACAGATGATGAATCCACTTCAATGGTCGGGCCTATAGCATCTCCGGGCATGTCATCATCGGGGGGAGACAACCCAAAACCAGCCGAACCGCAGCCACAGCCACGGCCACAGCAGCCGCCACCGTCCCCAATCGTTGGCGCAGAAAGCCCTTCTGAGCCAATCCTTTTCTCCAGTTATTCGCCCAAAGAAGCCGCGCCGAATGCCTGGCTTGCCTTATATGGCTACGTTTACCGGCATAGCGCGTCCGCGCTGGTCGCCGCCGATGCTGATGCCCTGCTTGGCGAGAAGGCGGGCGATTACCGTGAGATTGAGCAGCCTGCCGTTGCCCCCGTTTCCGAAGGCGCCTTGATCACGGCTACGCCCACCTTGCCCGGCTTTCAGTTCAACCCACCGTCCGCCAGCATCATGCTGCTGGAAGACTGGCACCGTTTCGATTTCAAACTGCGCGCAGCCACCGCTCCGGTCAATCAGGCCGCCAACGGTAAAATGACTTTCAGCGTAGAAGGGGTGATCGTGGCCGATATCCCGCTGTCTGTTTTCGTCAGCCCGCAGACGCAGCGGGCAGGCAGCGCGGCCAGCGCAGGCCAATTGTCGGCGGGTGTTAGCCCGTATCGTGCGGTATTTTGCAGCTACAGCCATAAAGACACCGCCATAGTAGAGCGTGTGGAGCGGGCTATCAAGCTGTTGGGCTACACCTATCTGCGCGATGCTACCACCCTGCGCAGCGGTGAAGACTGGAACGCCGCGCTGATGAAGATGATTGATCAGGCAGATATCTTTCAGTTGTTCTGGTCATCCAATTCCTCACAATCCAAATACGTGCGTCAGGAATGGGAATACGCGCTAAAAAACAAGGGCAGCAAAGCCAATTTCATCCGTCCGGTGTACTGGGAAGAGCCGATGCCAAACGTGCCTGACGAGCTGGGTATGCTTCATTTTGAGTTTGAACCAACGCTGGATGATTTTTAGTAAGTAAGCTAGAGATGCGTCGAATCGCTTCACTTATCGCTCAATTTTCGATTCGCCGCTGCCAATATAGCCGCTTCGCCTTCAATTTCTGGGAATAGGGATCATCTCTCCGGTGTATTCACCGGCGCGATTGCGGTACAATAGTTGTATAGCGTTATGGGGTTGTAGGAGATACACGATGAACCTGTTAGGGTTGCTCGTCGCCGTGATTATCGTTGGCACAGGGATCGGTTCTGTCGCTGCCGTCATGTACGCGGTCAGCCGCGAAAAGCACGTGCATGACGAGTGGTTCATTCCACCTGAAGACTCTTCAGTCACGCAGTCTGCCGGTTCATCCGGTGCTGCCCCCGCCGAATAACCTATTCCACTTCTCGTTTCGCGACTCTTGAACCGCCCCTCGCTGCGTGCTGCGCTCATTCCGTTGGGTATAGCGCTTACGCTGGCGCTGATGGCGGTTTTGTTTTTCCACCAGTTGGCGCTTACAGATCATCTTTTAGGGCGCGGCGATCCGTTCACCTACTTCATGCCCTTGTGGCATGCTCGTGATGAAGCCTTCCGCGCAGGCAGTCTCCCGCTGTGGCTGCCCAATCTGTTCATGGGGGTTCCCCTGCTCGCCAACAGTCAAACCGGCGTATTTTATCCCCCCAACTGGCTGTCGCCGCTGGCAAACGCCGCTGTTTCTCTAAAATTTAGCCTGATCGCTCATGCCATTTTCGCGGCATCTGGCGCCTATTCACTGGCGCGGCATACGCTCAAAACCAGCCGTCTCGCCGCGCTGATCGCCGCCGCCTGTTTTACCTTCAGCGGCATGATGGGCGCGCAAAGCGAGCATATCAATCAGTTTCAGGGCTTGGCATGGCTTCCGTGGCTGTTCCTGCTGCTGCACACTGCCGCCAATGCCCACACCCTCATCCGCGCCCTGTTTATGGCATTGTTACTTGGCGCGGCATTAGCGCTGCAATTCTTCACTGGCCACACGCAAACGGTGTGGATTTCCATCTTCGGGCTGGCGCTCTACGCCCTGTGCCTGCGCCGCTGGTCAGGGATCGTCGTGCTGGCAGTCGCTGGCATGACTATGCTGCCGCTGGTGCTGCCGCAGCTCATCCCCACCCTTGAACTCTCGCGTTTATCCTTGCGCAGTCAGGGCTTATCGGTGAACGAAGCGCTGTCTTTTTCGCTGTCTCCGTTTGCTTTCGGGCGCGGGCTGCTGCCCAATTACGAAACCAACGCGCCCGTTTTCCCTGAATATGTGGCCTATCTCGGCGTGATCGGGCTGGGGTTAGCCGTCATTGGCGCGCTCACCAGAATAACGGGGCGCTGGCGTTGGCTGATCATCGCCGCCTTTGGCCTGCTGCTGGCGCTGGGCGCGTACAATCCGCTCTACTGGCTGCTGGCAAACATCCCGCCCTTCAGCCTGTTTCGCGTTCCCGCGCGCTGGCTGGCGCTGTTCGTCCTCGCCGCATCCATGCTGGCGGCGTTGGGATTCGATTCCCTTCCTGCCGCTCGTCGCTGGAAAATCATACCTGCGGCGCTCGCGCTTATCGGCGTCATGGCCTCATCAGCTTTAGCCTCACGCGCGCCCGATGGCGATATACCAACCGCCAGCATCCATACCGTAATCGCGTGGCTGCTTGCGCTTGCGCTGTTCCTCGTTCTCGCACTGTCAGCAAAACGCTGGCGTTATGCGCGCTTCATCCTTGCCGCCGCGCTGCTCATCGAACTATTCATCGCCTCACTCGTGCTGCCCTATAACCAGTTGGTCACGCCAGATACCGCCGCCGATTCCCGCCTGACCGTATATCAATTGAACGTGCTGCAAGCCGGTGAAATCGCGCCGGGGCGAGTGCTCAGCATCAGCGAGCTGGAGTGGGATCCTTACGACCTGCACGCCATCACCGCGCGTTATCAGGCCGCCGGATTCTCTGAAATCGCGCTGCATACCGCCCTCACCGCCGTCAAATTACAAGAAACTCTCTCACATAATCTGCCCGCTTTCTGGGGCATTTCCAGCGTAGATGGCTATGATGGCGGCGTTCTGCCAACCGCGTGGTACAGCCAGTGGACAGCCAGCTTCACGCCCGATGGTCAGGGGGTGCAGGATGGCCGTCTGCGCGAAGTGCTAGCCGTTGATCCTGCCTGTAATGGTGCCTGCGTGCCGCCGCTCAATCTGCTGAATATGATGGGCGTGCGCTATCTGATCCTCGATAAAACGCATGACCTATTCATCGAAGACGTGGCCTATGATACCGGCCTCCCGCAAACCGGCGCCGCCACTTATGCCAACCCACAGCAGTTTGAAGCCACCGAAATTCGCGTGTTAACCCGTTGTTTAGCCGAAACCGTATGCGCCGCGCCTATACTCTCCGCAGATAGCCATCTGCTGGATCGCCTTAGCTCGCCAACCGCCGAACAACCCGCGCGTTTTGCCTTCACCGCGCCCCATATTCCCGCTGAAATTACGGTTGAAGCGCCCGAAAACACCGTGATTACCGCCGTGACGCTGGTAGATACCCGCACTGGCGATTTTCAGCAGCTAGCGCCCACGCCTTTCACCCGCATCCTCTCCAGCGATATTAAGCTGTATATCAACGATCAAGCCGCCCGCGCGTGGCTGGTCAATTCACAGGACGGCCAGCCCATTGAGGGGGAAATTAACTTCACCACCTACACGCCGGATCATGTGCAGCTTAGCGTCAATACGCCCGAAGCGGCCACCCTCATTCTGGCTGATGCCTACTATCCCGGATGGACAGCCGCAATTAACGGCGAGCCTGTCGAGATCGTCCGCGAAAATACCCTGTTCCGCGCTGTCCCTGTCCCCGCAGGCGAATCGCAGATCGTATTCACCTACGCCCCCAATTGGCTTCCCGCCGTATTCATCATCGGCATGATCGCCTGGCTGGGTTTGGCTGTAGCGCTGTTGGGATTATGGGGCTACCACAGCCTTCACCCCCGCAAGCCAGCGTAACCCCGCAAAATAAAAACGGACGCAATACATGCGTCCGTAAATCCTGCTGATTCCAACGATCAACACAACATCCTCCCTCCCTCAGGGAGAGGGGCAGGGGTAAGGTCTTTTCTAAAACGGCAGCGTAAACGTCGGGTCTTGCGTCACATTGTTGTAGCGAATCTCAAAATGCAGGTGCGGCCCGCTGGAATTGCCCGTTGAGCCAACCGCCGCGATATTCTGCCCCGCGCTTACATATTGCCCGCAGCCCACGTTGATCGCGCTCAAGTGGCCGTAGAGCGTCATATACGAGCCATGTGCCAGCACCACCGCGTAGCCATAGCCGTAAGAATTCCACCCGGCAAAAACAACCGTGCCGCCATTAGCCGCCGCAACTGGCGCGCCGACAGATGCCGCCAGATCAACGCCGGTATGGTATGAGGAATAGCCGCGCGTCCACTGGTAGCTTCCGGGGGGCATTGGGTAAACCCAGGTTCCGGGGTTGCCGGGGTTATCCACCCACCCGCAGCTTCCCGGATCGCCCGGCTCAAAGATGATCTGCCCGCCAGACGCGCTCGCATTTTGCGCGCCATTCGTCGAAGTATCACGGGTTTCCACCCGCGCCGTCCACGTAATCTGTTCCGCCTCGCCGCCGGGAACCACCACCTGCGTACCCACCGGCAGCACCGATGCCGGCTCAGCGTTGAATAGATCGTTATAGGGCGAATCAATGATCGCGTAAGGGTCAACCCGGAATTGTTCGGCTACCTGCTGTATCGTCTGCTCCGAAGGCACAGTCCACAACGCGCCATCTACCGGCAAAATGTTGATCGTGCGTCCCGGCCTCAAACTGCCAATGATGCTGCGATCATTCGCCCAGGCAATTGATTCCGGTTTCAGGCCATAGCGTTCAGCGATGCTAAAAATCGTATCGCCAGACTGAACTTCATACTGAATCACTTCAGAACGCGGCCTGTCAGGGATGATGGTGAACGGGTTGTAAGTATCGCGCACCATACTAAAGCCCGCGTTTTGTACCGCCGCCAGTTCTGAGCCGACTGGCTGGCTCAGCAGCGCCGCCATCAACTGCGGATCAAGCGTCGGTTGGGCGGCTGTTTGCGGGCGCGGTTGTTGGCTGCGCGGCTTCTGTCGTTGGGTTGAACCATCAAGCGCCGGATCAATCGTCGCCGCCGTGTAATTCATTCATCCGGATTTCAGGGGTCGGCTGGGTTGCGGGCAGCATCAAAACCAGCAGCGTCGCGCCGGTCAGCGCCAGCGCGCCCACCAGCAGCAGCGCGCCAATTCCCCGCCTGCCGCCAGCGCCGCTTGAGCGAATCGTGTGTACTTTGCCCGTATCCGCCAGATGATCTGGTGTCGGCTCATCCTGATAAAAATCGTCGTTCATTGCCGGAAAACCTTAC
>LMZS01000103.1 GCA_001567085.1 Chloroflexi bacterium OLB15 | reverse complement strand
TTTACCGGGAGCCTTCAGTATTCCCCCCGCCCCGCTTGCATGGGAGAGGGAGCGGGGGTGAGGGGCTTTAATTCCTATTCAACCTCGGATCCATCGCGTCACGCAGGCCGTCGCCCAGCAGGTTGAAGCCCAGCACCGTGATCATGATCATGATGCCAGGGAAGAATACCAGATGCGGGCTGGTGAACACGTAATTGCGGCCTTCGCTCAAAATTGCGCCCCATTCCGGCGTTGGCGGCTGTGCGCCCAGGCCGATGAACGAGAGCGCGGCGGTCTCCAGCACCACGCTGCCGATGCCTAGCGTCCCTTGTACGATCAGCGGGGTCAGCGCGTTCGGCATGATCTGCCCGAACAGTAGGCGTGGATGCCCTGCGCCCAATGCCCGCGTAGCCGTCACAAATTCCATCTCTTTGACCGAAAGCACGCTTGCCCGCGCCAATCGCGCATACACAGGAATACTGACGATGGCAATCGCCAGCAGCGCATTTTCAAGGCTTGGCCCGGCAAAACTGACGATGGCGATTGCCAGAATCAAAGCCGGAAAAGCCAGCAAAATATCCATCAGGCGCATGATGATCGCGTCAACCCATCCGCCAGCATATCCGGAGATCATCCCGCTTAATGCGCCGATGCTGACGCCGATAGCCACGCTGATGATGCCCACCACCAGCGAATAGCGCGCGCCCCACAGCACCCGGCTGAACATATCGCGCCCGTTCAGATCAAGCCCCATGATATGCTGCGGCTCATCTGCCGGGCAGCCCAGCAGGTGAATGCATGGCGCGCGCCCCGGAAGGCGGCCTAACCCACGATGATCATCGCGGTTGAGCATCGGTTGCAGTGGATCGTAAGGCGCAATGGTAGGGGCGAGGATGGCCAGCATGAACATGAAGCTGATGATCGCCAGTCCGATCATCGCGCTGCGGTTGCGCTTCAGGTTAATCAGTGTTTCTACAAAAACGCCGTGTGATTTGCGCGGGCTGTTGGGCAGGTCTTCTGTCTGTAATTTTGGGATAGTTGCATTAGCAGTCATGAAGCAGCCCCGTTAGCTTAGGCGGATGCGCGGGTCAAGATAGCCGTATAGGATATCCACCAGCAGGTTAATCAAGACGAAGGCAAAGGCGATGAACACGGTGAACCCTTGCACCATGGGGTAATCGCGGCTGGTGATGCCGTCAAACAGCGTTCGCCCCACGCCTGTGAGTCCAAAAACGGTTTCCGTCAGCACCGCGCCGCTGATCAAAAGGCCGAAATTTAAGCCAATAATCGTGACGATAGGCAGCAGCGAATTACGCACCGCGTGGCGTATCACCACCGTGAATTCGCGCAGCCCTTTCGCCCGCGCCGTTCGCACGTAATCCTGATTCAGCGTTTCCAGTACGCTTGAGCGCGTCATGCGGGCGATGATTGACATCGAAATGGTGCCCACTGCAACCGCTGGCAGGATCAAGTGGCGTATCGAGTTGGATAGCAGCGCCATATCTGCGGTGAGTATGGCGTTAAGGGTGTACAGCCGCGCAATGAACACAAGGATGGGCGAAGCGGATGCTTCATCTGGCGCGATGCCCCACTGCACAAAGAAGGGGGTCACGGTGGTGCCAGCGTCCAGCCTGCCAGATGGCGGCAGCGCGAACGGTGTGTCTTTCAACCCGACAGCGAAGGCATAAGCCAGCATCAAGCCTAGCCAGAATACCGGCATTGAAACGCCGATATTAGCGATGATCATGGTCATGTAATCGGCTGCTGTGTTGCGCTTGTATGCCGAGATAATGCCGGCTGGAATACCGATGACGATCGCGAAGCATAATGCCGCGAACGCCAGTTCAACGGTCACCGGCAGGCGTTCAGCCATCAGTGAAGTGACCGGGCGCGAAAAGCGGATCGAGTCGCCCAGATCGCCTTGCAGCACCCGCCCCACATATTGGGTGAACTGTTGTGTGACCGGCAGGTTTAGGCCATAGCGTTCAGCAAAGGCCGCGCAGATTTCAGGGGTTGCGCGTTCCCCGTATATAGCAACGCAAGGTTCCCCGGGCAGCAGTCGTGTCAAAAAAAAAGTGAGCGCCAGAATGCCAAGAAGAACAGGAATAGTTAGAACAACGCGTCGTAGAATGTATGTCGTCATTGTTTAATAGGGTGAACGACCTGTTGAAATAAGGGGAGGGACGAGATCATCTCGTCCCTTCCTTCGATATCTGTAACTGGGTGAGTGAAGTCTTTACGCAGCCGGCGCGTTCAGGAACGCGGCGAACAGGTACGTCCAGTAAGTGAAGCTGCCGTCACGGCCAACATGCAGCGGATTGGCGGCGTCCCACTGAACGGCATAGCTCATCACCACATCGTTCGCATCGAGGCTTGAACCGTCGTGGAAGCTGACATCGGGACGCAGGTTGAACGTCCACGTCAAACCATCTTCGCTGGCTGCCCATGTTTCAGCAAGGGACGCAACAACTGCGGTTCCGCCAACTTCGTAAGCCAGCAGCGGCTCGGTGATCTGCTCGCAAACGCGCAGCGATTCGCCGTCGGTTTCGTCAGCGCAGTACAGGCCGCCGGGTTCACCGTTTTGCAGGAAGATGATGTTGTCGTCGCTTGGGTCGCTCATCACCGCCAGGTTTTCGTTGCCCAACGGGCTGGTGTGTGCGCCTTCAATATCCGCGCTGTAAGCTGCGCCCGAACCGCCGTGCGCTACTGGAACCACAATGGCGTTGTCGCGTACAAAGGCGTTTGCCTGAGCGTACAGTTCGAGGCGGATCGCCGGATCGCTTTCCTGGCCAGCGGTGATCAGCAGGTCTTCAAGTTCGGTGAAGTGTGTGCCGAACTGCGCGCTGGAGCCACGACCGAAGTGAACGTCCATGAAGTTGGTTGCGTCAGGATAGTCTGCGCCCCAACCGAGCAGGTAGAAGCCCAGATCGCCTGCGTCGGAAGCATCAAGGAATGCGGTTGATTCCATCACTTCGATGGTCACGTTAATGCCGACTTCAGCCAACTGCGCCTGAATGTCCTGCGCCACTACGCCCGGCTGGGGTAGGTAGCTGCGTACCACATCGCGGTAGTTGATGGTCACTTCCAACGGAAGGGTAAGGCCGCTGTCAGCCAGCAGCTGGCGTGCTGCTTCGGGATCGTAGGCGGTATCTTCAAAGCCTTCAGTCCAGCCGAAAATATCCGGCGGCATGAATTGATCGGCGACGGTTGATCCGGGCGGATAGAAGTTGTCCACAATCCGCTGCTTGTCAATCGCATGGGCAATCGCAAGGCGCACGTTCAGGTTGTCGAACGGCGCGATGTTGTTGTTCATGCCAACATAGAAAATGTTGAGGCCGGGGCGCTCGAACAGTTGCAGGTTCGGATCGGCGGCGATGACTTCAAAGTCGCCTGCGCCGGGGTTGTCAATGCCGTCAACAGTACCCGCCTGAAGTTCGGTCAAACGAGCGGCGGCTTCTGGCAGCCAGCGGAAAATAGCGGTCGGTTCGTGAGCAGGATCGCCCCAGTAGCTTTCATTGGCAGCCAACACAATTTCGTTGCCCAGATTCCAGTTTTCCAACTGGTAGGGGCCGGTGCCAACCGGGTTGCGGACGAGGGCGTCGCCGCCGCCGCCGGTCGCAATCAGGTGCTCAAGCGGCTGAATGCCGAGCGATGAGAAGGCCACCTTTTGCGGGAACGCGCCGTCCGGGCCGCAAAGCTGGAACTGTACCGTGCTAGCGTCCACAGCGGAGATCGAGAGGATCTGTCCGCCGTAATCGCAGCTTTCTGCTGCATAGGTGATCAAGCCATCATCCGAAACCGTCATGTTCGGTGTTAATGACTCGGAAGTGCTAATCTCTCCATCTTGCGCAAAAGATGGCAGCGCCATCCCTAACGCGAGCGCAGAGAGGAGCGCTGCGGTGCCAATACGTAGTGCTCTCATTACTCTACTCCTTCTAAAAACCAACAAAAATGTATGTGAGTAAACAAATGCCTGCATCATGAATACGCCAAACACGTCCGGCGGGTTCATGCAGGCATGTTTACATTGGGCGATGATTTTATTACAGTGTTACGGTAGTCGCAAAATTTTCTAGATATTGCGCTGAGTCAGCGGTGTGCCGCACGAGCTTCGGATGATCAGTTTGGGCGCAACCAGCTCGTGAACAAAATCGCGCGGCTGTCCCGATTTGATCAACTGTTCCTCTAGTATGCGAATGATGATCTGCGCGATTTGCTTAACCGGCTGGTTAATCGTGGTGAGCGGCGGGTTCAAATACTGTGAAAATGGCGAGTCGTCAAAGCCGATAATGGATAGATCGCTTCCAATTTCCAGCCCAAGCTGTTCAGCCGAATTTTTCACGCCAATCGCCACCAGATCGCTTACCGTCACGACGGCTGTAGGGCGCTCATCTTCTGGCAGGCTAAGATACTGCTTGAGCGCTGCTGAACCGCTAAGTTCATTCTGATAGCCACGAAATATCCACTGCGGCAGTAAGGGCAGCCCTGCGGCCGCTAGCCCTTCGGTATAGCCTGCCAGCCGGTGCGTGCCTGCCAGCGAGCCTTCATCCCATCCGGCGAAAGCGATCCGGCGATGCCCCAGCGAAACCAGATAATCAACCGCCTGTCGCGTCCCGGATGCCCCGTCTACGTCTACCCAATCGAAATCCCATCCCGGATCAGCGCGGCCAAAGCTGACGAATGGAATCGCGCGTTCCTGTAAAAAGCCGATGCGCTTATCCCCCCAGTTCGTGCCGCTGATCACGAACGCATCCACACGCCCGCTGCGGCTAAGCTCGTCGTAAACTGGCAGCGGGTTTTCAGGGGATTGCGCGAAAGTGAGGATGTGATACCCCGCTTCTTCGGCGTAATGTGCCAGAAAGTAGGTGAACTGATCCAGCACCGGGTTCACCTGATCGGCGGGTACCTGATGCCACGCATATCCGATCAGGCGGCTTTGGCTGGAACGTAAATTGCGCGCGGTTACATTGGGGGTATAGCCAATCCGTTTGACCGCTTTCCACACTTCTTGCCGCGTTTCTTCGCTCACCGCATCCGGCTTGTTGTTAAGAACATAAGAGACAGTAGCGATAGATACGCCTGCTTCGCGTGCGACATCTTTAATCGTTGGCATAACATACCTGGTATCTCTGACTTCACCGCGCCGTTTGCTGTTGAGGCAAACAAAATCCCAAATCTCTTTGATCAGCAGCTAGAGCTTACCTTAAATGTAAACGCCGCACAGGCTTGGGTGCGTTAAGGCGGTTTAGTTACAGGTAAATCTCATCGAATGTCGTAGCTGCCTCAGGCTCTGGCCGGGTGATTCCTTTTTGGATACCTGCTGCGACCAGCCGATCTTGAACGGCGGCATTGCCGATGGAAGCCAACGCCGCGCCGCTGATCAGCACGATTGCGACCGGGATGATCACGCTGGCGATGATCACCAGCAGCGCGATCACGCCCACGCCTAACGAGAACAACGGGTTGAGAAATATCATCACCACTGCGTTGCGGTATGCGCCGTACAACGTGGGCTTTTCCATCGCGTTCAACAGTGGAAATGCGTAAAGCTGTATGCCGAACCAGCTTGCCAGCGTCATGATCCAGATGATCCGCAGAATCGAAGTTTGCAGGTTGATGCTGCGGCTGTAGCCCATCAAATTCACAAGATTGACGATCACCAGCAGCAGCCCCAGGATGCCTAGCGCTAGCCCCCCTTTCCAGTGCGCTTTGAAGCCATCCCAGAAATCATCAAGGCGCGGCGAAGGCTGGCGCAGCGCCATATAGCTCATACGGCAAATGCCAGCCCACGACAGCGGCGCTGTGATGATCGGTAACGTAAGCAGAAACCACAGCACGCTTGCCCAGATGTATACGTGGCTTTGCGTAAGCATGTGGCGCAGCCCGCGCCAGCCCGCAGCCAGCCCCTGAAACATCACTGACCAGCCAGACCGCTGTAGCTGGTGCCTTCCACAAAGTAGCGCTGGAAAGCGAAGAACACGATTGCCATGGGAACGGTGGTGATCACCGCGCCCGCAAGGAACAAATTCCAGATCAGCGTTTCGCCGCCCGCGCCCTGAAGGCTGGTAAGGCCGAGGGTCAGCGTCCACAGGCTGGGGCTAGTGCCAACGATGATCAGCGCGTCCATGAAGTTGTTCCACATACCCTGAATACTGAAGATAGTCAGCGCGGTGAGTGCTGGGGTAGAAATCGGCAGGATGATGCGGAAGAACGTCGTCAGGCGGCTTGCCCCGTCCACTTCGGCGGCTTCTTCAAGTTCTTTGGGAATGGACTCGAAAAACTGCTTCATCAGGAAGATGCCGAAGGCGTCAGCCGCCAGCGGGATGATCAAGCCCTGATAGGTGTTCAAAATGCCAAGCTGTTTGAGCAGGATAAAGCGCGGCACGATCAGCACCACGCCGGGAATCATCAGCGTCCCTAAGATGATGAAAAAGATCAGCCGGTTGCCGGGAAACTTCAATCGCGCAAGTGAATACCCTGCCAGCGAGTCGATCAGGATGCGGCAGATCGTGATCGCCGCCGCGAAGATCACGCTGTTCATGAACCAGCGCGGCAAATCTTCGGCAATCACCATTTGGTAGCCTTCAAGCGAAGGCTGGAAGGTGACACCGCTGGTCATCGCCGAAGCAGGAAGCGGGCGGCCTTCTTCGTTGCGGCAGTCAATGAAGCCGGATGATGGCACGAACGCCCATGGCGCGGCATTGATCGCCGGAAGGCATTTTGCCGAATTGACTATGGTGAATACGAATGGCACGATTTCGACAGCGGCGACGATGGCGAGGAACAAAATGCCAGCGATGCCGAGGATGCGCCGGATCAGTTTTCCAGTAGTAGAGGTGTTTTGAACAGGCTGTTCCAGAGTAGTTGCGCTCATGAGCCAGCTCCTGAAGCTTCACGTGTGACCCGGCGCTGAATGAGCGTAAATATGAAGATGATCACGAACAGCACAATCGCGGTGGCGGCGGCCAGCCCCATGCGCGAGTCGTCAAAGGCGCTGCGGTAGACCAGATAAGCAACCGTGAGCGTGGTATTTGCTGGCCCGCCAGAGGTCATCACATACACCTGATCAAATACTTGCAGCGCGCCGATCAAGCCAATTGTGACGACAAAAAAGGTGGTGGGTTGCAGCAGCGGTACGGTGATATAGCGGAATAGCTGCATTCGCGAAGCGCCATCTACAGTGGCGGCCTCGTAAACCTGCGAAGGAATCCCTTGCAGCGCCGCCAGATAGATGACCATCATCGTGCCGATAGTCGTCCAGATATTCAAAACCATGATCGTCGCCATCGTCACACTTGGCCCGCTCAGCCAATCCCACAGCCGGATGCTGGCAATTTCACAGCCCCATAATTGTAAGGTTGCCGGATCGCAGGCGCGAAGCATGTCACGGGTGGGGTTGATGCCGATCCCGTTCATCAGCATATGCAGCGTGCCGGTTGGGTTATCCAGCCATGTGACCGGATCATATGCCGGATTGAAGAAACTGATCGCGGTATTGACCAACCCGCTTGCTGAAAACATCCACATAAAGATCAGCGAGATCACCACTGATGAGGTGATTGACGGGAAATAAAATGCGGTTCTGAAGAAGCCTTTGCCCTTCAGCCACTTTTGATTCACGATGAATGCCAGCACCAGCGCGAACACCGTTTGCACCGGAACCACGCCCAGCGCGTAATAGACGGTGTTTTTCAGCGCCGTATAAAAACTTTCCTGGCGGCGGCCTTCATTGAAAAGAATGGTGTTGTAATTTTCCAGCCCGACGAATTCAAATGCGCCGTTTGGGTTATCTTCAGTGACCAGCCCCCGTGAGATAGGGGTGATCCCGTTCCAGTTCGTCAGGCTGAAGAAGCCCGCCACAAACATCGGGATGATCAGAAACCCGAAAAGGATGATAAAAGCGGGCGCAATGAAGCTGAACCCGGTGATTGCTTCCTGCCGGTTTTTATCTTTGAAAGTGGCTATCCGGGCTGGGGTTCCTGCGGTAGTGGAAGTCGTTGACTGTGCCATTCGACCCTATCCTGCAAGCCCTAAGGGAAAATAAGAGCAATATATACAGTTGAGTGGGCAGGCTAAAGTCTAGCCTGCCCTGATCATAATACGAGTTGGAGAATTTACTCCGCTTTTAGTTCCTGCGAAACCTCAACCGCTTCATCAATCACGTCGGCAGCGTCAGCTTCGCCCCGGAAGGCTTCGCCAATACCGTTGCCCAGCGCATCGCGGAATTCACCGAAACCAGCCGGGGTGACCGGGGCGGTAGCATAAGCGCCGCCAGCGACGAATGCTTCGCCAACCGGGCCAACAGCTTCAACCCACGTCGCGCCAGCAGCTTCGCGGCTGGGCATCGGGCCGAAGCCTTCAACCGCAACGCGTTCAGCGCCAGCTTCATTGGTCAGGAAGTTGACCAGCGCCCATGATTCTTCAGGGTGTTCGTTATCTGCGCCCACGCAGTAGGCTTCGCTAAAAGTCAGCGTGCCTTCGCCACCGGGGCCAGCGGGCAGTTCAGTCGTGCCCCAGTTCACATCCGGGAATGTGTCGTTCAGGTAGCTGATGACCCAGTTGCCTTCCATGGTCATCGCGGCTTTGCCCTGACCGAAAGCTTCACCCGGCCAACCGGCGCTCAGATCGGACGAAGAAGCAGCCAAACCATCCTGCGTCAGGGCGGCGGTGAAATCGAGCGCGCTCACGGCGGCATCGTAGTTGTCTTCTTCACCAAACACGAAGTTGCCTTCGTCATCGTAGAACGTTCCACCCGCCTGCACGTAGAAGGCGAACCAGCGGTCAATATCCGGGTTCAGCGCAAACGGTACTGTGCCTTCGGGCAGTGTGCCGCTGGCGGCAAGCGCTTCGGCGGCAGCGCGCAGGTCATCCCACGTCCAATCGGCAGTCGGGTAGTCCAGACCGGCGGCATCGAAATAGTCGGTGTTGTATTCCAGCGCCAGATTCGAGAAGTCTTTCGGCGGGCAGTACAGTTCGCCATCAACGCTGTAAACGGACGCCAATGCGGGGTAGAAACCTTCTGGGTCTTCGATCATGGCTGAGCCGTTGGCGATCACGCCGGCATCAACGTACTGACGGAACAGGCTTTGGCCGGTGTAGAACACTTCCGGATAGTCCCCACTGGCAAACGCGGTTTGCAGCACGGTGTCGTAATCCGGCACCAACTGCACATCAACATCAATGCCGGGATTAGCTTCTTCAAAAGCGGCGACTGCGGCATTAAGTGCTTCGTCTTCGGCAGTGCTGGAACCATGCCCCATTAAGGTAATTGTGACCGTATCTTGCGCAAACACTCCGGCGGAAAGCGCCAGTGCCGCAAGAGCTGCCATCGAAAGGATGGCAAAACGAGAGCGACGCATTGCTTATATCCTCCAAATAAATCTTTCGGGCGACGAATAGAAAACCTCTGGGGCTGCTGCGGTTGCCCGTAGCTGCCAAAACGATCCCGGTAACTTAAAACCGGGCTGCTAACGAGGATGTTCAGCGGTGAAACGCCGCTTTTCGCCTCGATAGTTCACGGTGAATGAAAGGCTGCGCCAGTGATCGGGCAGTTTCGGCGCTAGCGCTGGTTCGCCTGATTCATCAAAATGCAGGCCGCCAAAACCGAAAACCAGCGCCTGCCACACGCCGCCGCAGGCTGCCGCGTGTATGCCGTCGCGCACGTTGCCCTTGTTATCCATCAGGTCAATATGCGCGGCATGGTCAAACTGATCGTAAGCAGTTGCCGTCATGCCCATGCGCGCGGCAACCCACGCATGCATAGCCGGGCTGAGCGATGAGCCATGATCGCAGCGGGGGAAATACGTATCCCAGTTATTCTGCATCACCTGCTCAACGTTCGAGCCATCCGGCGTGCCAATCGTCTTGCCCAACAGCGCCATCAGCATCACCACATCGGCCTGTTTGATCACCTGCGTTTGGATAGTCCGGTAATGTCCTAAAATGGCCTGTACGCTGGTGATACGCGGCTGATATTTCTCGGTGGGGATGTATTCCATCTCGAAAAAGCCGGGAAACTGAACGTGAATCTGTTTTTCGCTGTCAAAGGGAATGAACATGCGCTGGATCACGTCACGCCAGTGATCCAGCCGTGTGGGTGTCAGGTCTAGCGCCGCAGTCAGCCGCGCAGCATCGGCGGGGGCGTTGGCTTGCAGCCATTCCAGCGTTTGCAGCGCAGTTTCCAGATGCCAGACTACCATACGGTTCACGAATACGCTGTTATCAATATTCTCGTGGTATTCGTCGGGGCCGATCTGCTGGCTGATCTCGTAACGATCCCCTTTAGGTTCAGCCCGGCTGCCCCAGAATTTGGCAGTATCCAAAATGATTTCCGCGCCGTACTGCGCCATAAATGCATGATCGCCCGTCCAGCGCCAGAACTGGTGTACCGCATAGGCGATATCGGTGCTGATATGCTGTTCGTGATCGCCCGTCCAGATGCGGATTCTGCTGCCATCGGGCTGCACATCGCTCCATTGGGGCGTGGTTTCCTCGCCTGTATCCGTGCTTTCCCACGGGAACATCGCGCCTTCATAGCCGTTAGCAGCAGCCTTGTGGCGCGCCCCCGGCAGGCGGTGATAGCGGTACAGCAGCAGGTTGCGGGCAATTTCGGGCTGGGTCAGGGTCATTGGCGGCAGCGTGAAAAGCTCAGTATCCCAGAACACATGCCCCTTGTAACCAAAGCCGGACAGCGTTTTCGCCGGAATGCTAACGTTTTTGTCGTGGCGCGGCGCGGCGATCAGTACGTGATAGGTGGTGAAACGGGTGGCAAGCTGGCAGGCATCATCACCGACAATCTGAATGTCAGCGGTATCCCAGTATTTGTCCCATTCGGCGATGTGCCGTTCTGCAAGCTGGTCAAAGCCTTCCGCCATCGCCTGTCGCGCTTTTGCGCGGGCAGCGGCAAGCGGAGAGCCATCTGTATCGCGGCTGGTATAGATCGCTGTGATTTTGTCGAAGCTGGCCGCTTGCTGAAAGGGCAGGGTGAAGCTGGTTTCAAACTGCGGGCGTAAGCCGTGTTTGCTGCTTGTGATCGGGTAAGGTGAAGACAGCCGTGCCGCCATACCCAGCGTGTAACCGGATTGGCGGGTGGCCGCGCTGATACCGATTTCCTCATCAGTTGCCAGCACTTCAGCCTGTTCAACCCGCCAGTGATCAGCAGTGATGTTCAGGCTGTTGCCGTCTAAAAATGCCTTCACCTGAATTTGCGGATCGCCATCAATGGCGGTGATAGTCACACGCTGGCAAAGCACGTGAACATCGTGCAGGCTGGCGAAGCGCTGAAAAGCGATTCGCACTACGTTGCCGCTGGCCGCGCGGAATAATACCGAGCGCTCCAGAATGCCGGTATCCAGGTGCAGCGTGCGCTCATAGCCAAAGAGGATGCCAGCAGGCGGCAGCATATTATCTGTAGTTTTGGTGATCATTTTGAGCGGCGTGCCGTCAATCGTAATGTGAATCGGCAGCCAGTTAGGGGCGCTGGCAAGCTCAGGAACGAGCATCCCTTCGGCGTGATCGTAAATGCCATTGACCAGCGTAGAAGGGCTTTCGCCGGGAAAACCTTCCTCAAGTGCCGCGCGTGCCCAGATAGCCGTTACCGATAGTGAACAGCGTTTCCAGATGCAGCAGTTTATCCGGTTGGAAGCCGAATTCCTGAAGTTCCCAGAGTCTACTCATCAGAAAAAAGTTCCAGATTTCACCATACAACAGTTAAAAAATGTAAGTTAAACGTTTAACGATAGTTGCGCATAGTTTAAGCCTTGATTTCAAAATCGGTCAAGTCGAATTGAGCAGTTTGCACAAGGTTAAACGATTCAGGTTTTTGTGAATTTGCAACCTTTCACATTCTCAGAGCGTAATGGCATTAGTTTTTCTGAAGAACAAATTCAGAACATGCATTCTACGAAGATTAGCGGCGGAGAGGCGTTCAATGACGGCTGTGAAACATGCCATTGATGTAAAAGGGCTGCGCAAGTCATATGGCAAAACTGAAGTGTTGAAGGGCATCGATCTGGAAGTGAAGCGGGGATCGCTAGTGGCACTTTTAGGGCCAAATGGCGCGGGCAAGACCACCACCATCCGCATTTTAGCGACCCTGCTGAAGCCTGATTCCGGAAGCGTGCAGATTTTTGGGCAGGATGTGGTGAAAGAGCCGGATGCCGCCCGCCAGCGCGTCAGCCTGACCGGGCAGTTTGCATCGGTTGATGAAGACCTGACCGGATTGGAAAACCTGATGCTGGTGGCGCGGCTGCTGGGATTTTCATGGAAGCAGGCGAAAACGCGCTCAACCGAGCTGCTGGCAGCTTTCGGCCTGACCGAAGCCGCAGACCGGCAGGTGAAAAAGTATTCTGGTGGTATGCGGCGGCGCTTAGATATTGCTGCCAGCATCGTGATTTCCCCTGAAATTTTGTTCCTTGACGAGCCGACTACCGGGCTTGATCCGCGCAGCCGCCGCCAGGTATGGGACATTGTGCGCACGCTGCTGCAAACTGGCACTACGATTCTGCTGACCACGCAATATCTTGAAGAAGCAGATCAACTGGCGGATCGCATCGTGGTGATCGATCATGGCGCGGTGATTGCCGATGGCACCAGCGGCGAACTGAAAAAGTCGGTGGGTTCAGGCACAGTGCGTTTGCGCCTGCAACAGGCTGAGCAGCGGCCAGAAGCCGAGCAGATTCTGGCGCGGGCGTTGGGCGTTCCTATCCATCTGGAAAAAGACCAGACCTCACTTTCGGCACAGATTTCTGATCCTGATCTGGCTTCGGCGGCGCTGTCGCTGCTGGTTGACGCGGGGATCGCTTTCACCGATTTTTCGCTGGGGCAGCCCAGCCTTGATGAAGTATTTCTGGCCTTAACCGGCGAGTCGCTAGATGAAGAAGAGACAAGTACAGAACAGGAGATTGCCTAATGGCCGCAACTCAACCCAACCTAACGTCCGTTGATCAAGCGACGCTGCGTTCGGCTGTTTCATCCAGCAGCCGCCCAGGCAGACCCGGCCCGTTAGACGCTTCGGTGACGATGGCCTGGCGGGCGCTGCTGAAGATCAAGCATGTGCCGATGCAGCTTTTTGATGTCACGCTGTTCCCAATCATGATGACGCTGATGTTCACCTTTCTGTTTGGTGGGGCGCTGGCGGGTTCGGTTGGCGAATATGTGCAGTTTTTGATCCCTGGCATCTTCGTGATGACCATCGCGATGATCACTATGTATACCGGCCACGCGCTGAATACGGATATTGCCAAAGGCATCTTTGACCGCTTCCGTTCGCTGCCTTTCTGGCGGCCTGCGGTGCTGGTGGGCATGCTGCTCGGCGATATGGTGCGCTATACGCTGGCCGGAATGGTGGTCATTGTGCTGGGATTCATCATCGGTTTTCGCCCTGATGGCGGGGTGATAGGGGTGCTGCTTTCGTTGATACTGGTGCTGATCTTCGCGTTCAGCCTGTCCTGGGCATGGACGGTGCTGGGGCTGCTGCTGCCCACGCCAGAATCTACGATGATGGTCAGCTCGATGGTTTCATTCCCGCTGACATTTGCCACCAATATTTATGTTGATCCGGCAACCATGCCTGAATGGCTTCAGGTGGTGGTTAATCTGAACCCGATTACCCATGTGGTGACGGCAGTACGCGGGCTGATGAGCGGCACAGCTACTGCTGACCAGATCGGGCTGGTTTTTCTATCCTGCGCCGTTCTGATTGCAATTTTCGCGCCTTTAACCATGTACCTGTATAGCAATAAGGGATCACGCTAAGGCGCTCATCAGCGTAAGGGGCGCAGTATTTTGCGCCCCTTTGCTCTATCCCTTTGCGGCAGCGAATTTGAAGGGCGTCTGGTTTCAGGCTTCAGCGTTCTGAAGGTGCTGTTTGGCGGCGCGTTCCAATGCGCGCTGGGCTTCGCGCACATTGATTTTAGGCGCGGTATCGGTATAGAAACGCGCGGCAGTTGCTTCAACGGCTTTTTGACCGGCAGCAGACGTGTCTGACAGATTCAGCGCGTAATCGGTTTCGCTGAGGCCATCAATTGGCTCAAGTTTGATCTCGGTCACATTTTCACGGCGCACGCGCTCAAAATTCAAGCGGCGTTTATCGGCGTCAGCGGCGCGGGCAGCTTCGCCTGCGGACTGATAGTAATCGCGAATTTGCGTTTCCATTTCGATGGCGAAAGTCATAATCGCGCCGAAAGTGTTCAATGAGGTCATTCATGATCTCCTAAGTCGGTCAAAACTGCGTTCGTTATCGGGCAGCCCGATTGCATCGCATAATTACGGCGGGCTGCACCTGTTACGGGAATCAGCCCAAGCCGCTGATAAAACGGAATTAACGATTCATCACACAATAAATCAACCGCATACAGCGGCTGTAATGCTTCCAGCATACGCCTGGTCAGTTCAGTGCCGATGCCCTGCCCCTGATAAGCGGGCAGCACCTCCAGCAGCGGGATAAAAGCCGTAAGCACCCCATCACTGATGGCATTGATGAAGCCGATGACAGGCTGATTTTCCGCCGCATCATCAACAGCTAGCACGACACGATAGGCATTTTGCAGGATGCGTAAGTGCATCTCTGGCGATGGCGGATTCGGCCAGCCTACAAAAAATCCGCCCTGCAATCGTTCTGCGGTGATGCCATCGAGATCAGGCGTATACCGGATCATGATATTCAACAATGGCGGGTCATGCGCCTATAGATGACCTGAGTCGTGGTGAATTCCGGGATATACAACCTCACTCAACGCATAGAGAGAGGGTTGAGGCGCTGCCATCTCCTCGAAATTCACCACGCTGTTCACGCGCCATCACTTTCTAAGAATTAGAACCAGCGCTCGATTACGATTTTGCGGTCGGTGAAAAATTCAAGCGCATCCGGCCCCTGACCGTGAAGATCGCCAAAGAACGAGTCTTTCTTGCCGCCGAATGGGAAGGATGCAGTTGCCGCCGCTACGCCGATGTTGACGCCGATATTGCCGGCGTCTACGCGGTACTTAAATTCGCGAGCATACTTACCGCTGGAGGTAAAAATGCTGGCAGAGTTGCCATAGCGGCTGCTGTTGAGAATATCCACCGCTTCATCGAAATCAGCGGCGCGGATGATGGACATCACCGGCCCAAAAATCTCATCGCGGGCGACGCTCATATTTGCAGTTACACCGTCAAGGATGGTGGGGCCAACGAATGAGCCTTCAGGGAAGCCTTCCACCGATTTGTTGCGGCCATCCAACACTGGCGTTGCGCCTTCAGCCACGCCGGCGCTGATCATCTTTTCGATGCGCTCGCGGGCGGCATGGGAAATGACGGTGCCCATCTGGGTGGTTTCTTCAAGGCCATAGCCCACGCGCAGCGCCGAAGCCTGCTTGACCAGCTCATCACGCAGCGGCTCGTAAATATCGCCTACGGCTACGACCACTGAGCCTGCCAGACAACGCTGGCCGGCACAACCATAGGATGAACCCATGATGTTTTTGACGCTGACGCTGAGATCGGCATCGGGCATAACGACGATGTGATTCTTGGCGCCGCCCTGAGCCTGAACGCGCTTGCCGTGTTTGCCGCAGGTTTCATAGACGATTTTGGCGACAGGGCTGCTGCCGACGAAGGACACGCCGACAACCTTCGGATGTTCCATCACCGCCATCGAGACATCAACGCCGCCGTGCAGCAGATTGACCACGCCTTCGGGCATATCCAGTTCGTCCAGTACTTCATAAAGAAGCTGCGCGCTGATCGGCGTTTGCGGGGACGGCTTGAGCACGTAGGTATTGCCCAGCACAATCGCGGTGGGCAGGAACCACAGCGGCACCATCATCGGGAAATTGAACGGCGTGATGGCGGTGAAAACGCCTAACGGCTGGCGTTCGGCGGTTTCGTCAATGCCGCTGGAGATGTCTTCTACTTTATAGCCATGCGCGATATTGGGCAGGCCGATGGCAAAGTCAATACTTTCAATACCACGACGCACTTCACCACGCGCTTCATCACGGGTTTTGCCGTTTTCTTCGACGACTACGCGGACAAAATCTTCAAAACGCTCCTCAACCAGCGTCTTATAACGATACATGTATTGAGCGCGGCTGAGGATAGGGGTACTGCGCCATTCCGGGAAGGCGGCAGCGGCAGCATTCACCGCAGCATCAACATCCTCACGGGTGCCAACGGGTACTTCGGCTAAAACATCGCAGGTGGCCGGATTGATCACCGATGTCATTTGATCAGAGGTGCTGCTCACCCACGCGCCACCGATATAATGCTGCAATTTTTGAACCATGAGGATGCTCCTAGACTTAAAGTAGGGATTATTATGGACGTAAAGTTTAACGCCATGACGAAGGTCGTGACAAGCGCCAACTAGAACCTTCACTTACAGCTTGCTGCCACCTACGCACAAAAAAGGGGCGCAGGTGGTTATATTCCCAAAGTAGCACGCATTTTCTGTTAAGAGGTATCCATATTGCCAGCAATGTGATCGCAAAATTGCATCGGGAAAAGAAGTTTCGGGCGCTAAGCAAAATGCGTTTGAAAAATTTGCCGCAGCGCGAGAAAAACAGCTTTTTAATTATCAGGGCGCGGGGCTTCAGGTAAGGATTAGCCCGGTAAGGATGCCGATCAACGCGCCTGCCGCGATTAAGAGAGTGACGTTCACTTTGAAGCGGATCATGAGGAAGATGTACAGCCCAAAAAGACCGATGGCAAGCGGGCTGAAGCCGCCAACGATGAGTGGATCGGCGGGAAGCGGGTGAAACGCGGTGATGGCGAGACGCAGCGTTGTGATCAGGATGGCGGCGAGTACGGCGGCATTGATGCCATTGAGAAAAGCGCTCCAAAACGGGCTGCGGCGCATGCGGGGAATGAGCGGGGCGGTGAGGATGACCAGCACAAACGCGGGCAGGAAAATGGCGACAGTTGCCGCAATCGCCGCAGGTATGCCGCCGACAATATAGCCTACGACAGCGGCAGTATTGGAGACGGGGCCGGGCGTGACCTGCCCGATTGCAACAGAGTCTAGCAGCTGCTGGTTGGTGAGCCAGCCAAAGGTGTTGACCAGATCATTTTGAATATAGCTGATCAGCACATAGCCGCTGCCGAACAGCGTCGCGCCGACGCGCAAAAAATACCAGAACACGCCGGTGATGGGAACGCTTTGAGCCGTCCCCGCCGTTTGCAGGGCGAAGGGCGCGATGAAGGCCATTAAGCCGCCGCTGCCGATCTTCTTCCACAGGGCAAAGATCAAGCCAGCCAGCAGCATGAGGATCACCTGTTCGATCTCTGAAAAGGCCATCATGATCAGGCTGATGACGAATAACAGCACCAGATCGCGGCTTTTGATCACGGCAGGGGCAAGGCGGTAGGCGACGACGGCGATGATCGCCACGATCACCGGCTGGATGCCCCATAACGCAGAGGCGACCTGCGGAAGCGCGCCATACTGCACGTAAAGGATGGCTAAGGCCAGCGCGATCAAGAATGATGGGGTGATGAAGCAAAAGCCAGCTAACAGCGCGCCGGGGATTCCCCGCGTTTTATGCCCGACATGGATCATCACTTCGGTGGAATTGGGGCCGGGAATTAAATTTGTGGCGGCTACCATGTCCATATATTCTTCGTGGGTTAACCAGCGGCGGCGATTGACGATTTCATTTTCACCGATGGCGATATGCGCTACCGGTCCGCCAAACGCCAGCACGCTCATTTTGAGGAACAGCCGCGCTAATGCGCTATAGGGTACAACCGGCTTGTCTGGGGTCATGGTGGCAGAAAATGGCAGGATCCAAACGCAGCCTATGACGCTATACGATTTTGAACCGCGCCGCAAGCAGCATTTCAATGAAGCCGAACTGCGATACACGTGACTAATGACGCCGCAGATCGTGACGGATATCCACGATCAATCGGTGCGGGCGGCGGTCGGGACATGTTATACTTAACGTTTGCCGTCAAAAACGGACAAGTTGAGTGATTTTACGGAGATACCAATGGCTCTCGCGATGCATGATTCACCCACGCTAACAATTGATCGGATCGCCGAACTACTTGGCGACGAAGCGGATGCGCTGCTTAATCACGTTTCCAACACTATTCCAAAGGAACATCTGTACCTGCCTTCGGCAGATTTTATGGATACCGTATACACCCAGACTGACCGGACGCCGCAGGTTTTGCGCAGCCTTGCGCAAATGTTCAGCACCGGCAGGCTAGCCAATACCGGCTACCTCTCGATTTTGCCGGTTGATCAGGGCATCGAACATTCTGCCGGGGCGTCGTTTGCGCCAAACCCGGCATACTTTGATCCTGAAAATATCGTGCGGCTGGCGATTGAGGGCGGCTGTAACGCTGTCGCTTCAACGTTTGGCGTGCTTGGCGCGGTGGCGCGGAAGTATGCCCATCGGATTCCCTTCATCGTCAAGATCAATCACAATGAACTGCTGACTTACCCGAACAAGAGCGAACAGGTGATGTTCGGCAGCATTCGTGAAGCATGGAACATGGGCGCGGTCGCAGTAGGGGCAACCGTGTATTTCGGCAGCGCCGATGCAACCCGCGAACTGGTTGAGGTGGCGCAGGCTTTTGCGCTGGCGCATGAACTGGGCATGGCGACTATTTTGTGGTGCTACATGCGTAACTCGCAGTTCAAGGTGAATGGCGTGAACTATGAAACTTCGGCAGACCTGAGTTCACAGGCTAATCATCTGGGCGTGACTATACAAGCTGATATTGTGAAGCAAAAGCTGCCGACCAATAACGGCGGCTTTAAGGCGCTGAACACTGGCGGCTCGTCCTATGGCAAGCTGGATGAGCGCATTTACACCAAGCTGACCAGCGATAATCCAATTGACCTGACCCGCTATCAGGTGGCGAATGGCTACATGGGGCGCATCGGTTTGATCAGCAGCGGCGGCGCCAGCGAAGGTGAAACCGACCTTGCGGATGCCGTTAAGACGGCGGTGATCAACAAGCGCGCAGGCGGCACCGGCTTAATCAGCGGGCGTAAGGCATTCCAGCGCCCGATGAACGAAGGCGCGGCTTTGCTACAGGCGATACAGGACGTGTATCTGAACAAGGATGTGACGATTGCCTAGAATTTTCTCTCCCCGTAAGGCGGGGTAGATCAAAATCTGGTATCAAAAACGGACGGGATTTCCCGTCCGTTTTTTTTTGCGCTGGCTTAAGAGCCAAAGTTGATGGTTGGCGTCGGATCGTCAAAGGGCAGCGGGGTGAAGGGGATGATTTGCGACGGGAAAGTTGCAATCGGCGGCACGATCTCAAAGGTTGGGATTACGGCAGTTGGCGGCAGGGTTGGCGTGGCCGTTGGCAGCGGGTTGTTGATCACGACTTGCACGGTGCGATAAGCATAGCCGTTGCTGGTATTGTAGACCGCCAGCCGGAGGATGTAGCTGCCGTTGGCGAAGCGCGTAGTGTCAATGCTGCCAAGCACGTTATTTTGAACCTGCTGATTGGTTGGGCCGAAGACGACAGAGAAATTATTCGGCTGTTCAACTGGCGCCATATCCAGCGTGTACTGCTGGAAATTGACCGCTTGAACAGTGCCAGTGACGCTGATATTGCCTTGCAGCGACTGTCCTTGCGTTGGCGAGGTTAAGGTGACAATCGGATTCTGGGTGTTGACAGAACAGGCGGCGGGCGGGGTAGTACCAGAAAGCCCGGTCAAACCGTTCTGCTGGGCGAATGCCTGACCCGCAGGGTCACTTTGCAGCCACTGGATGGCCGCCGTATCGCTTACATTCAGGAATCGGGCGGTGGTGGTATTGTCCGGGCAGAACTGGTTGGCAGCTAACCCTGACCATGTATCCACCGTGACCGATTGCACAAAACCCTGATCGGCAGGTAATGGCGGCAGGTTCTGCACGAATAGTTCGGTGCGTACCGAACCGCAGTTCTGCGAGACTGCCGGATCAAACAGCGCGCCAGTGAGCGAGCAAATTTGCGCCTGCACGATGCCTGATGGCTGGGTGAAGGCGGGCGTGCTGCCAGCTAACGCCGACTGCATCACGGCATTCCATACGGGGATGGCAATTTGCGAGGCGGCAGCCGATGTTGAATTGTTATTGGTGCTGCCCGTCCACACGCCAACTACTGCATTGTTGCTGTAACCAAGCGTCCACAGGTCGGCTGCGCCAGCGCTGGTGCCAGACCGGGCAGCAACGCGCCCGTTAAACTGCGGAATATTCAGCCCACTGTTTAAGCCGAACACGGTTGAGCGCGCGGTATCGTCGGCGAGGATGTTATTGATCAGGAAGGCGACCTGCGGCTGCACCTGCTGAGATGAGGGCGCTACTTCAGGAACCGGAATGGTGTTGCCGTCAGCGTCGGTGATGCGCGCAATCGAAGTTAGCGAAACGCGCACGCCGTTGTTGGCCAGCGTGCCGTAAGCCTCAACCATGTCGTACAGCCGCACTTGATTGGTGCCTAATGATGCAGGCATTCCAAAAACGGCTTCCGGCAGGTAGTTGATCCCCATGCGATTGGAAACGTTGATGAAATTCTGATCGCCGATGAAGGCGTAAGCCTTGCTAGCCGTGATGTTAAAAGCGTTGGCAAGGGCAAAGCGCAGCCCGGTTGGGCCGGTGATCAGGTTGGGGTTATTGGCCGGCGAAAACGGTGGGTTGGTGGGGAAGGTGGTTGGCACATTCCACAGCACTGAGGCCGGCGTCATGTACTCAAACGCGCCGGTAGAAGGATTCTGAATGCCTTCCAGCGCGCCGGTGTAGATGACGGGGTAAATGGCATCGCCGGGCGGCTGCCAGGTGAAGATATTATTCACTTCACCCTGAATATTCGTATTGTTGAAATTGGGGCTGCCGACCATTGCGCGAATGGCACCTGTGACGGGATCAGTCACCAGCACCGCGCCATTATCAACCCCGCGCCCACTTACTGCGTTTAGCCCTGAAACCAGCGCGCTTTGCGCTGCATCCTGAATGCGCGGCACCAGCGTGGTGTAAATCTGGAAGCCGTTCTGGAACATCTGGCTGGTGCCATAGGTCTGCTCAATTTGGGCCATCACGTAGTTGACGAAATGCGGATAGCGCCAGTCAATTTCACGCGGGTTGTAGTTGCGGGCTTCAACCTGCGCTTTTTCCAGAACTACCTGACCAGATTGAATGAAAGCCTGATCAACGCAGAATGGCCCGTTGAGATAGGGCGCATAGCCTAGCTGGATACAGCCCACCTGCGCCTGAATTTGCAAAACTTCATCCATGCGATTGAACGAGGTTTCGCGGTTCACCACCGGGTCAAAGGTCGCTGGCGCGGCGATCAGGCCTGCAAGCAGCGCGGCTTGTGGCGCGGTCAGGTTCAGCGCAGGAATATCGAAATAGAACTGCGACGCGCTTTCCACGCCGTAAGACTGGTTGCCGAGATAAATCTCGTTGATATACAGCCCCAAAATGAAGTTGGGATCGTAGGTGCGGGCAATATCTGAGCTGACGACGAAGATACGAAGGCGGTTTTCTGGCGTATCTGAGCAATCTCGAATGACCAGATTACAGGCGATTTGCTCGGTGACGCCGCCGCTTAACTGTATCTGGCCGGTGGCGTTTTGGATTAAGCCACCCGCCACGTTGCCCGCGCTGAAACCGGCTGTTTCATAGAAATCAGGGTCTTCAACGGAAAGGACGGCGTGAACGAAGAACGGCGAAATATCGGGAAGATCAACCGGCTGGCGGTCACCCTGCCCGATTAAGGTTGCAATGACGGTGTTATCGGCGGCGTAGATACGGGCGGTTTGGAAGTCTGGCTCGTAATTCACTAACCCGGCAACGGCGTCCTGATATGGCCCAAGGATGCCCTGATAGGTAGATACCATCATCACGATGGCACATGCGCCGACCAGCAACAGGATGCCGACGATGGCTGCCGCGATGATCAGCGCGGTGCGGATTACGCTGCTTTGCTGCTCGCGAACTGCATCTTCGTAGCTTGGCAGGGCGGGTTCTGCAACGGGCTGCACCGCAGGAAGCGCCGCGCCGGGGGGGAACATATTCATCGCCGATGCCGGGAGATGCCACCGTTGGGCTGATGCCCGACGAAAGCACAGTGACGCCGCCTTGCAGCGTTTGGTTATCAATGGCGGGTGAAGCCATCGTGACCTGCTGGTTGGGATCAAGGTACATGGCTTCGGTACCGACCAGCGTCGCATCCAGATCGCGGGTGGGCACGGCGCGGGGCAGCGGCATTTCATCAGCGTTGATGCTGGTGGTGGGCAGGGTCAGGTTAAGCCGATCTTCGGCGGGAATTTCAACGCCCGCTTCCTTTTGCAGAACTGGCGGCTTTTCCATCTCCCACTTATTGTTTCGATGGTGATACCAGTTATCGCTTTCGACGCCCATCATCCACCATGAATTTTGGGAGTCCAGCACCATTTCTTTCTTGAGCGCGTCGGAAAGCTGCTCGCGAGTCATTTCTCCGGCGCGGTACTGTTCGCGAAGAGCGCGGATGCGGGCTTCGGCTTCGTGGAATTTCCGCGCTTCGGCCTGTTCTTCTGGCGTCAGCGTCACTTCCGGGGGTTTCGGCTTCAGCGGGCGCAGCCCCAACGCCGCGCAGCTTCTCGATTTGCTGGCGGGCATATTCCGCCGGATCCTGGGCTTCGGCGCCGTCACCCGCTTCAACTTCAACGCCGGGGGCTTTCTCCGCGAGGCTTGCCAGCGCGACAAGCTGGCTCATGCTGAAGCGGTCTTCGGCATCCTCATCTTCAGCAGCAGATTCGGCCTCATCTTCGGCTTCGGCGGCTTCATCGGCGCTGGCGCCAGATTCAGCAGCAATGGGGCCGTCGTCAAAGGGCAGAACCTCTATGCTAGCGGCTTCGTCCATCGGCGGGATGACTGATTCAGATTCTTCAACCGGAATGACCGCATATTCAGTAGATTCGACGGGAATCGCTTCTGCGGAAGGCGCTTCGTCTGCCAGCACCACGCTTTCATCGGCATCGGTGTACAGCGTTTGATCAGGGCGGTGCCACAACCCGGCGGCTTTGGGCTGGGCTTCCAGCTCTTTGGGCAGAGTAGGGATTTTCCACGCTTGCCGGGGTTGGCTGCCTTCGCGAATGATCACCGCTTTGCCCGCTTTTTCAGGCGCGCGCCATGCGGCAGCACCCGTCATCGCCGGTTCAAGGATCGGGGCTTTGGCTGCTGCGGCTACGTTCTGTTCTGCGGAAGGGGCAGCGCTTTCAGTTTCATCGGGGGCGCTGCTGGATGAGTCTGGCGTCCGCCATCCGCCGGTATTCGCATCGTTTGGCGGCAGATCATTCGTCGGACGATCAGACATACGGTAATCCCCTGAGCTGGTTGCAAACGAAAAAACAACTTTCTACAGGCGATTATATCGAAATTGTTGTTTGTCACAAACGACAAAGAGGCTGTGGGAGATCGATTCTGCTAATGCCCGTGTGCCAGCCTATCTACAAGCCTTGAACTGAAAGGGCTTTATGATGTTGGCGTTGGCGGGATGGTGTCGTCGGCGCTGTTGGCGATGATCGGGCTTTCGGTGAACATCTTCTCTTTCAAGCGCAGCGTATCTTCAGCGCTGATGCTGATGGGGCGCATTTCAACGGTGGAGATGTCGTTAGTGTCGTCTTCGGCGTCACTTTCCACCTTGATCACGATCACGCTGACGTTATCTTCACCGCCGCGCCGGTTTGCCAGATCGATCAATGCAGACGCGGCATCGTCGGGGTTGGAATTGCGAAGCGCGATTTCACCGATTTCGGGGGCTTTGACGTGTCTTGTGAGGCCATCGCTGCATAAAACCAGCCGGTCGCTGATATGCATGTGGACTTCGTAGACATCCACATCAATATCTTCAGATTGGCCGAGCGCGCGGTAGAGCACGTTTTTCATCGGATGCTCTTCGGCCTGTTCCTGCGTTAGATGCCCGGCGGCGACCAATGCCTCAACGAAGCTGTGATCGGCAGTAACCTGCGTGATTCGCTGCGCGCGGGCTTCCACCAGATAGGCGCGGCTATCGCCAACATGGGCGACGATGCCCTGCGTTCCCCGCACGAAAGCCAGCGTGATGGTGGTGCCCATGCCGCGCATTTCCGGCTTTTCCAGCGTGCGCGCCACGATATTGCTATTGGCGCTGTGAATCGCTTCCTGCATTTTTGAGGCGATGAATTCGTCTGAGAGGGTTTCCAAAGACTCGCGGTTGGCGTATTCAGAGTTGACCAGCACGGTTTCGACCGCTTCGACAGCAATTCGGCTGGCTTCTTCGCCGGCAACCGCGCCGCCCATACCATCAGCGACCACCGCGAGGGCAAATTCTGCGCGCCCCCACAGATGGATATTGTCTTCATTGTTTTCGCGTACCTGCCCTACGCTGGTATGCGCGCTGCTCACAAGCCGGACGTGCTGCTGAGATTCGCTCATCCACGACATCCTAAATTCGGATTGCAGTGACTCTTCTTTATTCTACTAAAGCACTTAAGTGGCGCAAGCGACTGAATTCCATTATTCGTAAATTCCTGTGTTCAGGATTCGTTCACCCTACGAAAACAGCGCCCCCTGACATAGACCGCGCCGAAGTGGTAGAGTCCATAACTTCATAGATTCACGTTGATTGCTATCTGCATCTGTTCAGGGACGCAGGGCGAGGAGCTGCATGACCCGGCTAACCGATCTGTATCGTATTGAAAATTTCATTGATACCTTTGCGTTGGGGCATTACGCCCGCGTTTTGAGCGCGCAGGATAAAGTGAGCGGTGGTACAGTTGCGTTCAAAGTGCTGCGTACTGAACATCTTGCCCCGAACGATGATCCCACATGGGAAGCGCGCGCTTTTGGCAACGAAGCCGATTTATTGACCAAACTGCACGGCATTTCACAGGTGATTCGGCTGCTGGACTGCGGCTATTTGGATTCTGAGTCGGAAGCGCCGGCATCTGGCGAAATCGTATCCTTTGGCAAAGACGCCGCCGGTTTCAACCGCGAACTACGCACCTATTCGGAAAAAGGCTGGCGGCCATATCTGGTGCTGGAATATGTGCCGCGCAGCCGAAGCCTGTTTTACCTGATGCGCCCGGATAAGCAGGGCGTGCGTTTGCGCCTGCCTACTGAAGAAGGCTTGGCGCTGGCTGTGCAGTTTGCAGATTTACTGCGTTTAGCGCACAAGCAGAATATTGTGTATCTGGATCACAAACTGGAGCATGTGTACTGGGATGGCGCCGCGCTAACTGTGATTGACTGGAACAGTTCGCGCCTGTTGAACGGCTCTGATAAAGAAAATGAGCAGGTGTTTCGGCAGGATGTGCATAACCTGTGCGTGGGCATCCTGTATTCGATCTTCACCGGCATGTCGCCGCAAAAGACCGCGCTGCGCCCGCAGCCGGGATCGCAATCAGAAGTAGAGCAGCGGTATAAGGAAATTACGGCGTTGGATTTTGGCCTTGAGCCAGCGCTGAGCAAAGCCTTGCAGGAACTGCTTCAGGAAGGCGCGGCGATGAAGCTGGATACAGCCGATGATCTGGCTTACGGGCTGCGCGAAGTAGCGATTAAACATGGCTGGGATTTTCCCGGCGCATATACCGTACCCGCTGATCGGGATGTTCGTTCACAGGTGCAGGCGGCTTTAGCGCGGGTGCGTAAGGGCGAAACCCAGCTTCGGGAAGCGCGCGATCTGTTCATGGACGCGGCGATTGTGGACGGGATTAGCGACGATCTGGCGGCTGAACTGCGCCGCATCGCCAAGCGATTAGGCGATATGCTGAATCACCGGGTGATCCCGTAGCCACCCGCCAGCTTCCATCTCACAACACTTCAAGCGGATTGACATCCACATACCAGCCCTGCGGGACGGAGATGCCCTGAACGGCAGGCAGCGGGTTAGGGCCGCGCAGCAGTAAATGCCAGCGCACCATATCGCTTTCACGGGTGAAAAAGCAGGGCGCGGGGCCGATCAACTCGGTGCCAGTCATCTTTAATTTTTCCATCTGCTTGCGAATCACGTTGGCGGCGCGTTCGGCTTCGGCTTTGGCCTGCGTTTCGCTGGGATAGCGGAACAGGATGCGAATCAGATGGCGGAAGGGCGGGTAAGCGATTTCGCGGCGATAGGCGATCTCGCGGTTATAGAAGGCTTCGTAATCGTGCCGCGCCGCTGCCTGAATCGCATAATGTTCCGGCGCGTAAGTTTGCAAGATCACCTGCCCGCCTAATAAGCCGCGTCCTGCGCGCCCCGCCACCTGTGTCAGCACCTGAAAGGTGCGCTCTCCAGCGCGGAAATCCGGCAAGTTCAGGCCAACATCGGCGCTGACTACGCCCACCAGCGTGACCATCGGCAAATCCAGCCCTTTGGCGATCATCTGCGTGCCGATCAGCACATCGGCCTGGCGGTGCATGAAGCGCTGCAAGATGGCATCATGAGAGGCCTGCGTAGAAGCGGTATCGGCATCCCAGCGCAAGATGCGGGCGCGGGGGAAAGTTTCGATCACGGCCTGCTCGACCTGCTGCGTGCCAGCGCCAAAATACTTGATCCGGCGCGAATGACAGCGCGGGCATATTTCCGGCTCTGGCTCGGCATGATCGCAGCGATGGCAGCGTAATGCCTGACCGTGACGGTGATAGGTTAGCGGGGTATCGCAGCGGGGGCAGCGCACCACATAGCCACAATCGCGGCAAAAGACATAAGTAGCTTGCCCGCGACGGTTCAGGAACAAAATGGCCTGTTCTCCGCGTGCCAGAGTCTTTTCAAGTTCTTCATGCAGCACGCGGCTGAAAATGCGGGTGTTGCCGGTACGCAGTTCGGCGCGCATGTCTACGATCTGCACTGAAGGCAGTTCGATGGTCAGCGCTTCATCATCGGCGGCGCTGTACTGCGTGCGCACACCGGCTTCCTGCGCCTGTTCGCTGATGCGCTGGCGATGCCCCATGATGCGGTTAGGCAGGGCAAGGCGGGTGATTTCTTTTCTGTCGGCGCGGAACATGGTTTCCACGTCTGGCGTGGCGCTGCCAAGAAGCACGATGGCGTTATCGCGGGCAGCAATCGCTTCGGCTACGTGGCGCGAGTCGTAATAAGGCGGCAGCAGCGGCGGCGAATGCTTATAGCTTGCGTCATGTTCTTCATCAAGGATGATCACGCCGATATTTTGCAGAGGGGTATACAGGGCGGAACGCGCCCCGACGATGATCTGGAGCAGCCCTTCACGCGCGCGCCGCCAGGTGTCGTAGCGCTCAGTTTCGGTTAAGCCGCTGTGTACGACGGCCACCTGACCGGGAAAACGCCCGGCAACGCGGCGCACGGTTTGCGGCGTCAGCGCGATTTCTGGCACCAGAAACAGCGCATTTTTCCCCTGCATCAGTGCGATTTCGATGGCGCGCAGGTAGATTTCAGTTTTGCCGCTGCCAGTTACGCCGTGCAGCAAAAAGGTATGCGCCGCGCCGTTGTTCATGGCGGCGGATATTTCATTAAAGACTGTGGTTTGCGCGGCGGTTAAGGGCGGCGGGGCGGTAGGCAGGAAATTGCTGTCCGCCAGCGAATCGCGGTAAGTCTTTTTCTCGCCCAGAATAATGAGGTCGGCCTCTTCCATGCGCCGCAAGTCGCTGATATTGGCGCCAGTCTGGGCATACAGCCAGCTCACATCAATGGGCATATTTTGGCGCGCCAGCACCCGCAGCACACGTAATGGCTTATCAATCTTGCGCATATCCGCCAGCATCGCGGGGACATCTTCCGCCCACATGGTCATGGCGATGCGCTCTTGCTCATCAATACCGGCAAGGCCGCGCTCGACCAATGCCGAAGCATGGGTTTTATTCGCGCCCGATGATTTCAGGGCTTTCTTAAGTTCGATCCGCTTGCCTTTGGCATCGGCCAGCACTTCCAGCAGATCGGCCACTTTTGAGGGGCGGGACATCACCTCAACGGCGCTGTCAATATGGCGCGGATGAATAGCCAGCATCGCGGTTTCGATCACGCGCGGCTTCACTCGCGGCGGGGCAAGCACGCTCTCTTTTTTGAGGATGCCAGCTTTGACCAGATCATCCAGCGCCTGCCGCCAGGGATCGCCTGCCAGCGCAAAATCCAACTGGCGGCCACGCAGCGCCCCGCGCCGCTTCAGAAGGGCGATCAATTCGCGTTCCAGCGGGGTTTTGCCGCCTTCTTCGCTGGCAATCGAAACCAGAATATCGCTGTGCGTGGTCAGTCCGGGGGGCAGCCACAGCCATAAGCACATGCCCGGCGGCGCGGCGCAGGTTTTGCTGAGCCACATCGCCAGTTCAATTTCGCGTTGAGTGACCACAGGCAGTTGATCTACCAGCGTCAGGATGGGCTTGGTGGTATAGGGCGGGGTTTTTCTGTGAGTTCAACCACAATCGCGTATTCAGTGGCGGTGCGGAATGGCACCTGCACCAGATGCCCGATGGCGACACGGCCTTCAAGCGCATCTGGCACCACGTAGCTGAACGGCTGATCCAGCGGAAGGTTAAACACGACCTGTGCATACATAACTTGATTTTAGCACAAGTGAGCGTTTTCCTGAATGTGAAATGCGGGAGAGATGCAGCCAAACGCCTCCACATAGGGAGGCGTCTGGATTTGGGGAACTCATCTGCGACAGATGTGGGGGGCATCGCACAGATGAGTCAACCATATCATTTGCTCTGGCGCATGGCTCATACGGATTCCTGACGTTTGCGCTACGAAGGTGAGTGTTTGCTAAGGACGTTCGCTGAAACGCATCTGCGCAGGGGGATAGGCCGCCTGTAGCCTGTCTTAATTGAGGTATAGAAGAAGTTTTGTCGTTGTTAAACCATGAATGACGGGATGGAAAAATGAATTTATCGCATGAGGGGAAACGATTTGTAATCTGAGGGATAGTTCAACCGAACTCGTTAATAAATTCACAATTAACCCGCTGCGTGGAAATCAGCGGCGCATCGCCTGATAATCGTGAAATCCGGCAGGTGCTGCCGCATATCTATTTTCAAGGAGATGTTTTCAATGATTAAGCTTCGCAGCCTGAATTCTCGCCAAGCTGCTGTTGCAATGCTGGCAATACTGGTGCTGCTGGTGAGTGGGCTTGGAATCGTGAGCGCCCAGGACGCTGATGAGATTACCATCACACACGCGCAGGGTGAAACAGTGGTGCCGCTGAACCCTGAAACTGTTTTGACCTTTGACCTTGCTTCGCTGAGCACGCTGCACGCGCTGGGCGTAGAGGTAGCTGGTGTGCCGGATTTTGCGCTTCCGGAAACGCTGGAACAGTATGCATCTGATGATTACCTGAAGATCGGCTCGCTGTTTGAGCCGGACTATGAAGCTGTTGCCGCAGCGGATGCCGATCTGATCATTGTGGCTGCGCGTTCGGCGGCTGTGTACCCCGAACTTTCAGCCATTGCGCCGACCATTGACCTGACCGCAGACAACAGCGATTTCCTCGCCAGCAATTTCCATAACGCGGAAATTCTCGGTCAGATTTTTGGGAAAGAAGAAGAAGCTGCCGCGCTGATCGAAGAAATTACCGCCAGCGTAGAAGTTGTTCAGGAAGCGGCCGCTGAAGCTGGTACTGCGCTGATCGTGATGGTTAACGGCGGCGAAGTGACGGCCTATGGCACCGGTTCACGCTTTGGCTGGATTCATGACGAACTTGGCTTTACGCCAGTGATCGAAGACATTGAAGAAGCGACTCACGGCGAAGCGATTTCCTTTGAATTCATTCTGGAAGCCAACCCCGACTGGTTAATCGTGATTGATCGGGACGTTGCAGTTGGCGAAGATAGCGAAGCGGCAGTGAACGTGCTGGATAACGAACTGGTTGCCCAGACCACTGCATGGCAGAATGAACAGGTCATCAACCTCACGCCGTCTAACTGGTACATTGTGATGGGCGGCCTCGGCGCTATCCAGGAAATGGTGGATGAAGTGGGGATCGCCCTGGGTGTAGTGACCGAAGAAGCGGAATAAGTAAGCTGAGTTATGGGTGAGAGGCTGTAAAGCGCTGATCCATAACTTACGCCAGTCAAGGTTATAGGGCGGGGCAGCGATACCAGGATGGCTGCCCCGCCGTATGCATCAACAACAGCGCCGGACTCTTGGTCACAGAGATGCTCCGGCCTTACACGAGTCAATCCGTCAGGAGTATTGGTTTTACCCGTGCTTGATACCAATCAAAAACAGCTTGTGATTGCGGTACTGGCAGTTAGCGGCCTTGCAATTCTAAGCATATTCATCGGCGTCAGTGATGTGACGCCGCAAACGTTATTCTCAAATTCTGAAGATGGGCGCGCGCTGCAAGTGCTGCTGATCAGCCGTATTCCGCGAACTCTCGCCATTCTTTTGGCGGGCGCTTCGATGGCAGTGGCGGGCATGATCATGCAAATACTGGCGCGCAATCATTTTGTGGAGCCTTCTACCGCCGGCACGGTGGAATCTGCGGGATTGGGGCTGCTGGTGGTAACGGTGCTGGCGCCGGAAACAACGGTCATCGGAAAGATGCTGGTCGCCAGCATTTTCGCGCTTCTAGGCACATTCCTCTTTTTACGGGTTTTGCGCATGATCCCGCTGCGCTCGGTGCTGGTCGTGCCGCTGGTGGGTATTATGCTGGGCGGCGTTATCGGCGCAATCACCACTTTTTTCGCTTACCGCTTAGACCTGCTGCAATCGTTGAATGCATGGTTGACGGGCAGTTTTGCCGGTATTTTGAGCGGACGTTATGAACTGCTGTGGATTTCGCTGGGATTGATGATCATCGCCTATATCGCCGCTGACCGGTTTACGGTGGCAGGCATGGGGCAAGATTTCACGACCAACCTTGGCTTGAACTATAACCGCGTGATGACTCTCGGCTTGATCATCGTTTCAATGGTGACGGCGGTGGTTGTGGTCACGGTTGGCATGATCCCGTTTCTAGGGCTGATTGTGCCCAATGTGGTGCGGCAAATGCAGGGGGATAATATCCGGCGAACGACCCCCTGGGTGATGGTGATTGGCGCGGGGTTTGTGCTGTTCTGTGACATTATCGGGCGGGTGATCCGCTATCCGTATGAAATCCTATCGGGGTAGTTGTTGGCGTTATCGGCAGCATCATCTTCCTGTATTTGCTGCTGCGGAAGGATGCTCATGTCGCTTGAAACTGTTGCGCCGAAGATCGCTGCACCCACACGCCCGCTGACCTTTTCGCGGCCTGCGAAGCGCTTGTTTTTGCTCGGACTGCTGGTTGCCGGGGCGATCATTATCTTCATGACCATTGATTCGCGCGGCAACTGGGATTTCGTGATCCCGTTTCGCGGCACCAAGATTCTGGCGTTGGCGTTGGTTAGCTATGCCATCGCGGTATCTACGGTGTTGTTTCAAACGGTTGCCGGCAATCGCATTTTATCGCCCTCAATTATGGGTTTTGATGCGCTGTATGTGCTGATCCAGACCACGCTGGTTTTTGTGCTGGGCGCGCAGGCCACCGTGACCTTGAATCTGCAGGCGAGATTTGTGCTTGAAGTGACGTGCATGGTCTTATTCGCCGGGATTTTGTATCGCTGGCTTTTCGGGGGCACGCGGCGCAGCCTGCATTTACTGATACTGGTGGGCATCATCTTCGGCGTGCTGTTCCGAAGCTTCGCGAATATGATGATGCGGCTGATCGATCCCAATGAGTTTGTGATTCTGCAAGATATGCTGTTTGCCAGCTTCAACAGCTTTGATCGCAATTTGCTATGGGTTTCGGCGGCGCTGATTTTCGGCGGGTCTATCGTGCTGTGGCGCATCGGGCATACCTTTGACATTCTGGCGCTGGGGCGGGAAACAGCGGTCAATCTTGGGATCAATTTTCAGCGCACAGTCACGATCATTCTGGTGGTGATCGCCATTTTCGTTTCGGTGTCTACTGCGCTGGTGGGGCCGGTTACTTTCTTCGGGCTGCTGGTGGCGAATCTGGCCTATCAATTGGCTGGCACATACAAACACCGCTGGATACTGCCGTTTGCCGCCGGGCTGGCGCTGTTATTTCTGGTCAGCGGGCAAATGGTGGTTGAAAGACTGTTTTCGTTCAATACCAGTTTAAGCATTGTGGTTGAATTCCTCGGGGGAATTGTGTTCATTATTTTGTTGATCCGGGGCGCTGGCCGATGATTGAAATCAAGGATGTTAGCAAGAGCTACGATAAGACGGTGGTGGTTGATGGCGTAAGCCTGAAAATTCCGGCGGGCGGCATCACCTCGATCATCGGGCCGAATGGCGCGGGAAAATCTACGCTGCTGGCGCTCATCAGCCGCTTGCTGCCGATGAACAGCGGGCAGGTGCTGGTGGATGGGCTGAATGTGACTACCACGCCGGGGGATGCGCTGGCGCGCAAGCTGTCTATTCTGCGGCAGGACAATCACATTGGCTCACGCTTGACTGTGCATGATCTGGTCACGTTCGGGCGCTACCCGTATTCTAAAGGGCGCCCCACGATTGAAGACCTGAAGCATGTGCGCATGGCGCTGCAATACCTGAACCTTGAAAGTATGTCCGGGCGGTTTCTGGATGAGCTTTCAGGCGGGCAGCGGCAGCGGGCTTTTGTGGCGATGGTGCTGTGCCAGGACACCGATTACGTGCTGCTGGATGAGCCGTTGAATAACCTGGATATGAAACATGCGGCGGCGATGATGAAGCTGCTGCGGCGTACCGCCGATGAACTGGGCAAGACGGTGGTGCTGGTGCTGCACGATGTTAACTTTGCATCGTGCTATTCAGATTACATTGTGGCCATGAAAGACGGTAAGATCGCTTATCGCGGAAATCCGTCCGAAATCATCAGGCCGGATATAATGCGGGGTATCTATGATATGGATATCGCCGTACAGGATGTAGATGGCAAGCGGATCGCCATTTATTACGCCTGAAACCGGCAGCAAAGCGCTGCGATGAGCTACAAATTGACGATTCTGATCCTGTCTATTATCGCCCTGTTCAGTTTTTCAAGCGCGCGGGCTGCGCCGGGGCAACCGGGAGAGGTGGCGCTGTCATCGCCCGTAGTGGCCTTTGAAACCGCGCCGGCTGATCGTATTGTGCTGGTGGACGCAAACACTGGCGCGCGCCGCGATTTGCAGTTTGACAACCGCCTGCATCATATATGGGACTTTTCGCCGGATGGCTGCCGTGTGTTATTCACGCTGACCGAAGGCGATGAACCGGGGCGCTTGTATTCGTCACGGTTGGACGGAAGCGACCTGCGCGAACTGGTTACAGGCATGGAACCCGGCTACGGCGTTTTTTGAGGCGCAGTGGTCGCCTAATCCAGCGCATGACCGCATCGCTTTCACCTATTACACCACTGAAGATGATGGCGACGGGATTCCTAATCACCGTATCGCATGGGTGCCGTCGGGCGGTGGAGCGCCGCAGTTTTACAGCGTTTCTGGCGATGAACATACCGCGCGTTGGTCACCGGATGGCCAATGGCTGGTTTACGCCTCTTATGAGCAAAGCGATAGCGCCGCACCTGTACGCGAAGCCGATTTCTGGATTGTAAGCGCTGACGGCGCGACCAAGTACCGCCTGACCAATTTTCCATCGGGCAGCGTTCATTCGCCGCGCTGGTCGCCAGATGGCGATCTGGTCGGTTTTATCTATTCGCCCTCAGCCAATGCCGATCAATTCTGGATGGTTGGCAATTCGCCGGATGCGGTGCCTACTCAGTTGAGCTACCAACCGGTGCTGACCCTCGATCTGACGTGGCTGCCAGATAGCTCGGCCATGCTGAGCGCCGCGCGGCTGATGGGCGGGATTGAAACGAATACCCTGTGGCAAATCCCGCTGGTCGGGAATGCCGATGTCAATTCCAGCGTCTTTTTCCAATCGCCTGATTTGAT
>LMZS01000102.1 GCA_001567085.1 Chloroflexi bacterium OLB15 | reverse complement strand
CTTCCAGCATCACCTGAATGGTGGCATTGGCCGCCGCTGCCGCCAGCGCGTTGCCGCCATACGTGCCGCCATGACTGCCGGGAATCCAGCGGCTCATCAGTTCAGCCGATGCGCCCACCGCTGAAATCGGCACGCCGCTGCCCAGCCCCTTCGCCATGATCATGATATCTGGCTGAATGTTGGCGTGTTCAACCGCGAACATCTTGCCTGTGCGCCCGAATCCGCTTTGCACTTCATCGGCCACCAGCAGAATGCCGTAATGGGTGCATAGTTCGCGCAGTTCCTGCATGAAGCGCGCTGGCGCAGGCACATAGCCGCCTTCGCCCAGCACCGGCTCAATGACAATCGCCGCCGTTTCTTCCGGCGCAGTCTGGCTTTTGAGCAGCAGATGAAGCTGGTGCAAGCACCAATCTATCGTCGCTTCTTCTTCCCAGCCATAGTAGTAAGCATAGGGGAAGGGCGTCACGAAAATGCCGCCGGGTAAAGGCTGGTAGCCCGCGCGATATACCGTTTTTGAGGTGGTCATCGCCATCGTTTGCGCGGTACGCCCGTGAAAGCTGCCCTGAAACACGATCAGGTTTTGCCGTTTCGTCGCCTGCCGCGCCAGTTTGACCGCGCCTTCGGTGGCTTCTGCGCCGCTGTTGGAGAAGAAGAAGCAGTCAATATTTTCCGGCGTGATCCCGTTCAGCCGTTCGCTTAATTCAATCACCGCTGGCGAAACCACGATGTTGATCTGCCCGTGCAGCAAATTCGCCGCCTGATCCTGAATCGCCTTGACCACACGCGGGTGGCTGTGGCCGGTATTGGTCACGCCGATGCCGCTGGTGAAATCTATGAAACGGTTGCCCTCAGCATCATATAAATAAATGCCTTCGCCGCGCACGGGCTGCATCGTGGTCATGTGCGACCATACGGGCGAAAGGTGAGCAAGCGATTGGGCAGACATCATGAATACCTTTAGGCTAAGTTTTATTAGGGCGTTTCCGAATCATATCAATGAAAATAGCGAGAATGACCTTGACCATGTAATACGCTGAACGAAATGGCGTGATGCTGGATTTGCCGCCGTAGCGCGGGTTCATGGTCACTGGAATTTCGCGCACCTTAAAGCCAGCGCGGGTGAGCAGCACAATCGCTTCCGGCTCTGGATAATCAAAGGGGTAATTTTCGGCGCAAAACGCGATCACGCGGCGATTAGATGCCCGAAAGCCAGAGGTCGGATCGGTGAATTTCTGGCGCAGCAGCAGCGAAATGATCTTCGCCAGAAGGGTGATGCCGATCTTTCGCTGCCAGGGGGTCACGTAGCCGCGATCCTCAATATAGCGCGAACCGATCACCAGATCGGCATCGCTTTCGGCTAAGGCTTGCAGCAGTAACGCGATTTCAGCAGGGTTATGCTGCCCGTCGCCATCGTTTTGTACGGTCACATCATAGCCGTGACGCTCAGCGTACATGATCGCCGTTTGCACTGCGGTGCCGATGCCCACGTTATACGGCTGCATCAGCACAATCGCCCCGCAATTGCGCGCAATATCGGCGGTATCGTCGGTTGATCCATCGTTGATCACCGCGATATCTGCCCACGGCGCATGCTCACGGATCTTGCCGATCACGTGGGCGATACTGTCTGCTTCGTTCAACGCCGGGATCATCACCAGCGTTTTGGGGTAGGGGTGCGCGCTCATATGCTGATGGTAACGGTTTCGTAAAGTTTTTGGTAGCTTTCGCCACCTGTTCCCACGTATAGCGTGCTTCAATCAGCGCGCGCGCGCGGACGGCTATTTTTCCCCGCAGCGCGTGATCTGTAAGCAGCAGCGTGATCGCATCCGGAAGCTGCTCGATCTCGCGGATCAGCGCGTGCGTGCCATCTACCGCGTCAATGCCTTCCATGCTCAACGGTGTAGCTGCCACCGCGCAGCCGCTTGCCATCGCTTCTAACACCTTATTTTTGATCCCTGCGCCGTAGCGTAATGGGCAGGCGAAAACTTGAGCGTCGCGCAAAGACGCGCCCACATCCGGCACGCGGCCAACGACTTGAATATGCCCGTCAGCCAGCGCCTTCATTTCTGGTGTTGGCGCGTTGCCCACCAGCGCCAGCCGCGCATCGGGCAGCTTCGCCCGTATTTTGGGGAAAATTTCTGCCGCCAGCAGCAGCGCCGCGTCCTGATTCGGCGGGTATTCATAATTGCCAGTGAATATCACCTGCTGCGTTCGCGGCGCGTATTCATCGGGCAGCGGGAAACGACTCAGATCAATGCCGTTAGGGATCACAGCTACTTGCAGCGCAGGGTTTAATGCCAGCAGCGCCGCCCGATCCTGCTCGCTCAGCACCACGATCCGGCGATAGGGGGCAAACATGAATCGCTCATACGCCTGTGCCGCTCGCTGCTGCATAAAGCTGCTTTTCGCCGCCGCGCCCGCCTGTGCCTCACGCTGCAAATACAGGCTGTAGCTTTCATACGGCGTGATGAGGGTGGGCAGATTGCGCAGCAGATGGGCAAATTCGTAAACGTGGATGCCGCCGAACAGATGAACCACATCGTAGCGGTTGGCGGTTACTTGGCTCTTGATCGCCTGCCACATATCGGGCGACCATGACTGCTGCGCGGCGTTGGAAAGCGCGCCGAAGGCATGATCACCCGCCGTAACATGCTGGCGATTGAGCGTATGGGCGCAGAGAATATCTGGATGCTGCCGAAAAAGCTGGCGTAGGCTTCGCGCTCATCCGGCAGATCGGGGCGGTCATTATAGGCCAGAAGATCGAGCGTATGCCCTTGCGCCGCCAATTCGCGAGCGAGATGATACAGAATCAGCCGATCCCCAAGATGCAGCGGGTACGGCGGGCAGCGAGAGATGAATAGGATGCGCATTAACGCCCGCCTGCACGCCTGAAATCGCCTGATCCAGTGTCGCCATGAACTGCGTCGCCATCTGCGCTGCTGAAAAATGGGTAACGACGTGCTCACGTCCCGCAGCCCCCATTTTCTGCCTCAGCGCAGGATCGCGCAGCAGCATCACCACGCGCTCAGCGAACTGCTGTGCATCGCCTGAATCCACCAGATAGCCGGTCACGCCATCAATCACCGTCTCTGATGGGCCGCCGCGCCGCGTGCTAACGACCGGCTTCCCTGAAGCCATCGCCTCTAAGTTGACCATGCCGTAGCTCTCAAAATGGGAAGTGCAGACGATCACCTCAGCGGCGGCGATCACCTGTTCGGCATCTTCACGAAAGCCGATATACTGCATTGTTTGGGCGAGCAGCGGATCGTCTTGCCAGCGCTGCAAGATGCGCGCTTTGTAGGCGTCGTCCGCGCTGACTCCATGCACGTTATCGCCGGCGACGATGAACCGCGCTTCAGGGATTTGCGCGGCCACCAACCGCGCCATATCCTGAAAAATATCGTGGCCTTTCACATCCTGAAAGCGGGCGATCAAGGCCACCAGCGGCGCATCTTTCGGGATGTTGAACGCCTCTCGAAGCGGCGATCCATCAATGTGCGGCTGAAAGCGCAGCGTGTTCACGCCTGGCGGCAGTACCGGCAGCTTTTCGGCGGGCATGAACGGCGGGTCGCCTAAAAAGCCGTCGCGTACCGCCCAGGATGCCGCGAATCCGGCGGCTGGTTTGCGAAAGAACGCCCGCTGCCAGAATTTCGGCTTGAACCACCAGCCCCAGCAAACCCACAGCGCCGGAATCTGCGTCGCTTCAGCGGCGGGCAGGGCATACGGCAGGCTGTGATAATCGCTGTAGATGGCCGCGAATTTTTGTGTGCGAATCAGCGCTTGCAGCTTGCCCACTACCGGAAAGCGCGCCCAGAGGAACGGCATAAACCAGGTTGTTGCGCCGCGAAAATGCAGGATAATGCACCGGCCATCCGCGCTTGCGCCACTGCGCCGTGA
>LMZS01000101.1 GCA_001567085.1 Chloroflexi bacterium OLB15 | reverse complement strand
AACGCAAGGATGAAAAGCAGATGGATCCATCTATGATCTGGATCATTCCCGCAGTTCCAGCAGCGATCTGTATTTTGCTGCTGCTGTGGTGGATTTTGCTTACAATTCTTCCCGTTCGTAATCATGAACAGACCACTACATCGCGCGCGTCATCTGCGCCGGTAATGTCTGCGCCTGCACCAGTTTCTGCGCCGCCGCCAATGCCTGCGTATGCCGCGCCGCCGCCGATGCCCGCTGCGCCCGCTTATGCGCCGATTATGCCACCTGCTGACGGCATCGCGCGCATGGCGATTATTTCCGGGCTGCCTGCGCTACAGGAATACCCGCTGCCGGGCAATATGTTTTTGTTGGGGCGGTTTTATGCCCCTGAGCAGAATATTCAGATTGGCATGGACGAAAAGAGCGTGTCACGCCGTCATGCCCAGTTTCGCGCTAACCCGGCAACACGTGAGTTCTATATTTCCGATCTTGGCAGCTCGTTCGGCACATCGTTAGTGATGCCTGATGGCATGGTTACTCGCTTGCAGCCGAACCGCGAGGAGCGCCTGTATAACGGCGATATTGTTCAATTCGGTAATGGAGTACGCGCACGGTTCATCTTGCCTTGCGAGGCGCGCTCATCCGTTACACAGCTTTAGTGTTCACGTAGGCATGAAGGAAGAAGGATGGTTGATCTACAACCCGGCGTAAAAATCAAAAACTACACGCTGGAGCGACAACTTGGTCGCGGCGCATCAGGAGAAGTTTGGAAGGCTTACGATCCCTTCAAAACTGTCGCCATTAAATTTATGAACGAAACGCTGATGACCAGCGCTAACGTTGCGAAACACCGCGAACGTATGCTGCGCGAGGTCGAGGCGATGCAAAAGCTACAGCATCCGAATATCCCCGCGCTTTACGACTACGATCTTGATTATGCACGCCCCTATATCGTGATGCGTTATGTGGGTGGTGATACCTATGATAAGCTGATCGCCAACGGAGAGATGCTGCGCATCCCGCTGGAACGGCGCATGGATCTGGTACGGGAACTGGCGTCTGCGCTGCAAGCGGCGCATGAGGCGGGGGTGATTCACCGTGATTTGAAACCCTCAAATATCACGGGCATCGAAAATCCGTATTTACTGGATTTCAGCATTTCGCTGGATCAGCGTGAAGCCGAAGCAACCCAGCGCTTTATCGGCACTACGCTGTATATGTCCCCAGATGGTCAGGCTGATTTGCTCGCGGATAACTTTGGGTTTGCGCTGGTTGCCTACGAAATTGTTTTCGGCAGGCATGCCATCTGGAATCCAACCGATCAGATTTATAACCAGTACATTGCCTACGAACGGATTACAACAGGGAAGTGGCGCTGGCCGTCAAAAATTCCGCCAAATGAACTGCCTGCTGATTTGCGCTCCGCGAATTTACAAGAGATGGATCGCGTATTCTCAAAGGCGATTGGCGAACGTGAAACCCGATATGGCGACCTGCGGGACTTTGTTCGTGACCTGCGGGCGGCTGTTTATCCAACCTCAACCAGCACGGCAGATGATGATTACGTGCCGACGATGATGCTTTCAGTGGCAGATGTGCAAGAGCGGATGAAATCTACGCCGCCGATTCCGACGCCTGCCCCTGAACCAAAGCCAGCACCTGTACCATCCCCGCCTGCTGCTTCAGCGCCACTGGATGCGCCAACCACAGTACTGCCTGCTGCTTCTGCTGCGCAGCCACCTGCGCCAGTTGCATTTCCTCCGCAGCCGCCGCCTCAGGCACCTGTAGGGCAGCATACCGAGCTTGAGATTGATGTGAAAACGGTGCCTTATGATTCGCTGGCGAATCGTGGCCAGCATCCCAACGCACCAATACCAGATAAAACTGAACTCGACTTCAACTTTGATACGTCGTCGCAAACGCCCGTAAGTTCCGCGCCAGCACAATCGGCCGGAAATAAGACGGAGTTGGAATTTTCTTTCCCGTCAACGCCGCCGATGCCTGCCCAACCAGCGGCACCGCGCCCACCAACGCCAGCGCAAGCGCCGACTCCAGACCCGAATTACACGTTGATGGAGTTCAACAGCGTGGCTCCGCCGGCTCAAAATGCGCCGCCCCAACCGATGCGCCCGGCGTACCCGCCGCCACCAACACCGGCGGGCGGTGGGGCAGATTTTACGATGATGGAGATGCAAGCGCCGTCACGCCCTGCGGCTTACCAGCCGGACAGCTTTACGATGATGGAAATGCAGGCGCCGCAGCAAAATTATCAGCAGGGCGCAGGTAATTTCACGATGATGGAATTCAACAGCGCTCAGGTTTACCAACAGCAAGCGGCGCAACCTGTTCAAAAGAAGCGTAAGCAGCCACCCGTGATTGTGCGGATTATCATTCTGCTTACGATGCTGGTCTTTTTCGCTGCGCTCGTGTTTGGCGTGCTGGTGCTGACCGGAACTGTCAGATTCGGTTGAAGTTTCTTGCGTGAAACCCCTCTTCACCGCGTGGGGAGGGGCTGTTTCTTTCGTTGATGATCGCTCAAAAATTGCTATTTCGTCTATAACCCACATTCATAAAGGTCAATGTTATGCCTCAGCCGAATACTTATCGCGTGCTTAACCCGTATGATGACAGCGTGGTTGGCGAAGTGACCGAGTCTTCACGTGAAGATGTTGAACGTGCGATTGCCCATGCTGCCGGAGTGCGCGGGGCGATGGCTGATATGACCGCATATCAGCGGGGCGCGATTCTGGACAAAGCCAGCGACCTGATTGGCGCGCAGGTGGAGGCACTGGCGCTGCTAATGGCGCGGGAAAGCGGCAAGCCGCTGCGTTATGCGCGGGGGGAAGTGAAACGCGCCGTCGAAACTTTCAGATTTGCGGCAGACGAGGCGCGGCGGTTACATGGCGAAACTGTGCCTTTAGATGCCGCGCAGACCGGTTCAGGCAAGATCGGCTACTACGTTCGTGTGCCTGTCGGCGTGATTGCCGCAATTACTCCCTTCAATTTCCCGTTAAATTTAGTGGCACATAAGATAGCTCCGGCAATTGCCGCAGGCTGCCCGATGGTGCTGAAGCCAAACCCGCAAACGCCGCTAACATCGCTGCGACTCGCTGAAATACTGGCAGAAGCAGGGCTGCCCGACGGCGCATTTCAGGTCGTGATTGGCGGCGCGGAGGTGGGCGAGTGGCTCACCACTGACTCGCGCGTTGCTATGATCACTTTCACGGGCAGCGTGGGTGTGGCACATGCCATCAGCAAGAATGCAGGCATCCGCCGCACAACCTTTGAGCTTGGCGGTAACGCCGCGATGATCGTGGATGAGACGGCTGATTTAGCGACAGCGGTTGAAAAGGCTGCCGTTGGCGCGTTCGCGTACAGCGGGCAAGTGTGCATCAGCGTGCAGCGGATATATGTGCAGCGAAACCAATATGAGGCGTTCAAACAGGCCTTTGTGGAGAGGGTAAGCCGGTTAGTTGTAGGCGATCCGCTTGACGAAGCCACTGAGCTTGGGCCGCTGATCAATGATGCTGCGGCTGATCGTATTCATTCGTGGCTGGAAGAAGCAAAATTATCGGGGGCGCAGGTGGTGGCGGGCGGCACGCGAAATGGCCGCACTATTCAACCGACAGTGCTGGAAGGGGTTGATTCGCGCATGAAGGTGATGTGTGCCGAAATTTTTGGGCCAGTGGTCAACCTGATTCCGTTTGACAGCTTCGAGCAGGCGCTGGATGCCGTGAACGATTCGGAATTTGGCTTGCAGGCGGGCGTATTTACCAGCGATCTTAAACGCGCGCTGCAAGCGGTGAAGCGGTTGGATGTTGGCGGCGTCATGATCAACGAGTCGCCTATGTTCCGCGTAGATCAAATGCCGTATGGCGGTAATAAGAACAGCGGCGTGGGGCGTGAAGGGCCACGCTATGCAGTAGAAGATATGACCGTTCTAAAAATGGTTGTGCTGCAAAGCTAATAACGCTGCGCAGACCTTCTCCATGTAATAGCTGAAGGTCTGCGTGGGAAAGGCGACTGCTGACTATTTAGAAATCAGCGCATCTACTTCTGCGCGGGATGGCATACTTGGCGCGGTGCCGTGACGGGTGACGCAAATGCCAGCAGCGGTATTGGCAAAGCGGGCGGCTTCGCTCAGATCCTGGCCTTCACCTAAGGCTACCGCCAACGCGCCGGTAAAGGCATCGCCCGCGCCGGTGGTATCTACAGGCTGTACCTGAATGGCTGGCACGTTGGTGCTGTTTCTTCCGGTGATGATCTGCGCGCCGCCTGCCCCTAGCGTAACGATCACAATTTGATCGTCGCGGCGTATCAAAGATCGCGCTGCACCGTCAATATTGTCCAAACTCTGCCGCGATAATATTTCCAATTCCGTTTCATTTGGAGTGAGGATATCCGCATTGGCGATCATTTCGTCAGAAAGCGCGGCGGCAGGGGCGGGGTTGAGAATGGTACGCACGTTACTTTGTTTGGCAAGTCGGAGCGCGTAACCTGTGGCGTCAAGATCGGTTTCAAGTTGGGCGACCAGAATATCTGCACGGGCAATCGCTTCGGCGGCGTTATCAATATCCTGACGGGTTAAGGCGGCATTAGCCCCAAGAATCACCACAATTGCATTTTGGGCTGTAGATTCTTCTACCCAGATCGGGGCGACTCCGGTGGGGTTTTCGGGATCGCGGATCACGTAGCGGGTGTTGATATTTTCGCTATTCCAGATTTGGAAGGCGTTGTCTGCAAAAATATCGGTACCTACACGGCCAACAAAAGTGACATCAGCGCCCAGACGTGCCGCCGCTACCGCCTGATTTGAGCCTTTACCGCCGGGGCCGGTTTGAAAGCGGGTGCCATGCAAGGTTTCACCGGGTCGCGGCAAACGCGGCATGTAACTGGTCAAATCCATATTGAAGCTGCCCACGACGACAATTTTTGCAGTCATACATTCCCCCAGAGCGCGGAAGCTTGCTAAATATACCCAAACCCCGCAATTTCAGAAATGATCCAGAGAGAGGACATCCTCAAATCAGGCGGCGTTATAGCGGTGAGACTGGCTTTCCAGGTGTTAGCCAACAGTTAAGGCCTATATCACTAGCAGATCATGGCTTGCGAAAGTTGACGTTGAGCTGCTCCAGGCGGTTGAGCTGAGGCTGTAAGCGCGTTATGAAATCTGTATAAGGCATACGCGGTTGTTCAGCCCAAAGGGCATCGGCTATCGCTAAGGCGCGGGGGAAGGCCATATATTCAAAGTGCGATTCGGTTGAAATCCACTCCGTCCAGATATTGCCTTGCCCGCCTAATACATGCGCCGCTTTGTCTGCTGGCACGCCTTCTGTTGGATTGAAGGCATAAGCGCGATCCAGCGGCAGGATGGCGGGTTGAGCTAAAGGCTCGTGGGCGACATCGCTGGATTGATAATGATCCAGATACACATGCGTGTTAGGGGTCATGATGACATCGTGGCCTGCTGAGGCTGCGGCAATACCGCCCTGCGCGCCGCGCCAGCTCATGACTGTGGCATTGGGCGCCAATCCCCCTTCAAGGATTTCATCCCAGCCGATCAGACGGCGGCCTTTCGCTTCGAGAATCTTCTCAACGCGGCGGATGAAATAGCTCTGTAATTCATGCTCATCGGCCAGCCCTTCGCGCTGAATGGCTGCCTGGCAGCGCGGGCAAGCCTGCCAGCGGACTTTAGGGCATTCGTCGCCGCCGATATGAATATATTCACTGGGGAATAGCTCAACGACTTCACTGAGTACGCGCTCGACGAAGGTGAATGTACTTTCTTGCCCCGCACAGAGAACATCTTCGGCGATACCCCAACCTGGGCGAACCTGATAGCCTGAGCCTACGCAGCCTAGTTCCGGATAACTTGCCAGAGCGGCGACGGAATGACCGGGCATTTCAATTTCTGGCACAACGATGATGAAGCGCTGCTGCGCGTAAGCGACGATCTCGCGGATGTCATCCTGAGTGTAGAAGCCGCCGTAGGGCGTGCCATCGAGGATCACGCGATGGTAATCGAATTCGCTCAAGTCCTGGATGGGGTATGGTTGTTGAGATGCGGCACGCCGCGACCCGATCTCCGTGAGGCGGGGATAGGCTTTGATTTCAATACGCCAGCCTTGATCTTCAGTGAGATGGAAATGCAGGCGGTTGAACTTGTAGAGCGCCATCGTGTCTAAGAGTTTTTTGACGAAGGGCATTGGAAAGAAATGGCGGCAGGTATCCAGCATCAGTCCGCGCCAGGCAAAACGCGGCCAATCGACAATTTCGACGACTGGTATCTGTAATGCTTGCGGCGCGGGGTAAGCCCCTTCCAGTGAGGCCGGTAAAAGCTGGCGCAGCGTTTGTACGCCGTAGAACAAGCCGGCGGCGGAAGGCGCTTGAAGCTCAATTCGCTCTGAAGTGACGCGCAGGCTGTAACTCTCTGCGCCATGTTGATCGGCGGTTGGATCGATCTGAAGATAGATCGCGTCAGCGGCATTCGTTGGGGCGGATTGAACGGGGATTGGAAAGCCGGTGGCGCGGCGCATCCAGTCAGCAAGGTACGCTGCGACTGCTGTGCTGGCGACTGGCGAGACGATGCAAGTAGAAGCGCAGATGGTGAAAGCCCCATCGCCAACTGTTAGCTGCTGAGGTTGGGGAATTATCGAGATAGTCATAAACTGCCTTCCTGTTTTGGGGCGGTTGCTCATATTGATGCTGAATAAGCAATGTTGAACTGGCGACAGCGCTAAACGCTCGCTTGATTTTTGCTTCGCTAAAGTTGAACACCTCTCTGGAAAATATGTTTACAGCTTTTCGACTGTGATGTGGATTATAAGCCCCACGCCAGAACAGCCCATATAATAAAACAAGGATAACGATCCGCGTGATTGTGAGCGATCAGGAACACGTCCTGCTGATCGGTAGAGATATTAACATGTTCGTCGCGGCCTGTATGGGCGATTTCAAGTTGATCGGGGATTTACCCAGAGAAAACAACGCATCTAAAAATAGAGGGTGACTTTTGGCGTACTTGCGCGCTTTGAAATTCGATCTATAGTGCGATCTGGGTGGAAGAAACCGGGGATGGAACTTATGCAACAATTTTCCAGACGGGACATGCTCAAACTTACAGGGCTGGCCGCCTTAGCTGCCAGCAATGTTGGTTGGTTGGCAAAAGTACGCGCCCAGGAAGGTATCTCGCAGGGCGATCCAAGCTGGCATGTGCTTAGCCGTGTCACATGGGGGCCAATGGCCGCAGATGTTGAACGTATACAGGAAATGGGCGTGGAAGCCTATATTGACTGGCAGCTTTCTCCTGAAACCATTCCTGATCCGCTTGTAGATGAGTGGCTGAGCAAATTTGATTATCTGGCAGGCTCTGCGCGGGAAATTTACAACCGCGCATACGAAGATGATTATGTCTATACCATCGTTCCCTGGCAGCGAATCTATCGCGCTGCCTATAGCGAACGCCAGTTGTTTGAATTAATGGTCGAATTCTGGACGGATCATTTTAATGTGCCCGCTGGCGATAACATGGGCGAAAAGATTGTGGATGATCGCGAAGTAATTCGCCGCCACGCGCTGGGCAATTTTCGCGATCTGCTGTTTGCCTCTGCCCAAAGCCCGGCCATGCTCTATTACCTGAATAATGCTGAGAGCGTAGCTGAACACCCGAATGAGAATTATGCCCGCGAAGTGATGGAACTGCATACGCTGGGCGTGAATGGCGGCTACACCGAACAGGATGTGCGCGCCGTTGCCCGCGCTTTGACAGGCTGGACGGTGGCGGATACTGCAAACGGCGCCGGCTCATTTTACTTCGATGGCAGCGTACATGATTACGATGAGAAGCACGTTTTAGGCCACGTTTTACCTTCCGGACGCGGGATAGAAGACGGGCTACAGGTATTGGATATTCTGGCAACGCACCCCTCAACCGCCCGATTTATCGCTCAGAAACTGGTGCGCCGCTTTGTGAGCGATCAGCCGCCGCAAGAATTGATTGAGAGCGCGGCAGCAACTTTTCTGGGCAGCGCGGGTGATATACGCGAAACCATGCGCCACATTTTGACATCGCCGCAGTTTGCAGCGTCGCAAGGGCAAAAGTTCCGCCGGCCGATTGATTTTATGGTGGCGATGCTGCGGGCGCTGCGTCCCGGTCTGGAATTTGGCGCGCGGCCGTATCTGGTTTGGTCGTTGGAAGACCTGGGGCAACTGCCATACAACTGGCATCCGCCGAATGGTTTCCCGGATGCTGCGGGCGCGTGGTTGAATACCAACGGCCTGCTCAACCGGTGGAATCTGGCGTTGGGCTTTCCGTATGCCAGCGAAGGCTGGTGGGACGATATTTCGCTTGATCTGAACGCGATTGTTCCGCCTGCTGCCAACGCGCTTCAACTCGTGGGCAACGCAGCATCCGCAATTCTCGGCACAGCCGAACGGCTTTCGCGGGACGATATTGAGCTGTTGACCGCTTTTGTGGCGGATGATGGCAACCCAACCACCCCGCTTTCGCAAGAAGCCCGGATAGATAAACTGCCAACACTGGTCGGCTTGCTGCTAGCTTCACCACAATTTCAGTGGCATTGATTGGAGCGTAAATGATGAATTTGCAAACCTTAAAATCCAGGCGCGAGCTTCTGCGCTCCTTCGGCCATCTGGGTATTGTTGGTGTGAGCAGCACGCTTTACCCCGGTTGGATGCCCCGATTGGTATTTTCTCCACGCTATCAGAATAATGCTCCCGGCCAACGCGATGTGCTGGTTGCTATCTTTCAGCGCGGCGGTATGGACGGCCTGAATGCGGTGATTCCGTTTGGTGAGGGCAGTTTGTACTATGATCGCCGCCCAACGATTGCCATTCCTGAACCGGATGGCAGCGCGCTTGCGGCGATTGATCTTGACGGGCATTTTGGCTTACATCCTGCGCTGCGACCCTTGAAAGATGTGTGGGACGCGGGATCGTTGGGGTTGATACACGGCGCCGGATCGCCCGATCCAACACGTTCGCATTTTGACGCAATGGAGTATATGGAACGGGGGACGCCGGGAGATCGCTCAACAGCGGCAGGCTGGATTAACCGCCATCTGCTTTCTGCGGCGTGGCAGAACGACTCGCCGTTCCGGGCGGTGGGCATTGGCGCGATGGTACAGGGATCGCTGCGCGGTATGGCGCCTGCATTGGCTTTACAGTCAATTGCTGACTTCCATTTGCAGGGCAGGGATGATCAATTGGAGGCGGTATCGCGCACAATTGCCGGCTTGTATAACATCACTGCGCCCGCAGACTTGCTCAGCGCGCAGGCTTCCGAAGTCTTTGACACCGTGAATTTATTAAGCCAGATGTCGAACTTGGATTATACACCGGCATATGGGGCGGCTTATCCCGAAAGTGCTTTCGGGATAGGGCTTCAGCAAGTTGCACAGTTGATCAAAGCGGATGTCGGGCTTGAGGTTGCGGCAGTGGATATTGGTGGTTGGGATACGCACGAATCGCAGGGCGGCGCTGAAGGTGAATTTGCCTCGCTGCTGAGTGATCTTGGGCAGGGGTTGGCCGCTTTCTACACCGATATGCAGGATTATATGTCTGGCGTGACGGTGGTGACGATGAGCGAATTTGGCCGCCGGGTTGATGAAAATGCCAGCGCCGGAACCGATCACGGTCATGGCAATGTGATGATGGTCATGGGCGGCGGCATAACCAGCGGGATGTATGGGCGTTGGGTAGGGCTTGGCAGCGATGTGCTGGATGATAGTGCGCTGGCGGTGACGACCGATTACCGGGACGTGTTGAGCGAAATTTTGATCAAGCGGTTAGGTAATTCCGCCATTGATCAGGTTTTTCCCGGTTACAGCATGAATCCGCTAAACATCTTTCAGGCGCGTTAGGAGCAGTATCATGAAACTCCGATGGATTGGGATAGCTGTTGCCGCGTTGATGCTGGCTGCTGCTTCGGTTTCAGCACAGGAAACCGCGACCGCCGAACAGGTGCTGGCGATTGTCACGACCACCTATCCGTATTCGGTTGCGTTGGAAGAGCATCCGGAATGGCGCATTGAGGTTTTTAACACGCGGAACCGCTACGGAATCTGGCGAGTGCAGTTCTGGGATGCGAGCGGGGAAGAACTTGGTTATGCCGATGTCAGCCCTCAGCGCGGGGCAATCATGTACTACGAAGGGTTGTTCTACGCCACCGAAGCCGAAAAACAAGCCGGATATGATGCTGTACGTGCATTTTTAGGCACACATTCTGAACTGGAGGCGTTGGGCGTTGACCTGGATCAACTGGATACCTGGATTGACTATGATCCCTGGGGGCGTGTATGGAACGTCTGGATTGAAGACGGCTACGACTCGCTGTATGCAGCGGTTCAGTTTGGCGACGGCATGCCCTGGACGCTGGATGATCCTGAACTGATCCATATCGCTTTCCCGAACGTGCTGAGTTATGACGAATGGTATGAAGAAAACGAAAATCAGGCGATTATGCTGGCTTTTCAGCAGGTAGATATTGCCGGCGCGCTAAGGGATCAGGGCGCATGGAATGCCCTGGCAGCACCAACAGATGGCGATATGCAATCGGTATGGCGGGTAGAGTTTTTTAGCGGCGATCAGCTTATAGCCAGCGCGATGGTAGATTTGACCAGCCAGCAGGTGACGGAAATCAGCATCGCCTGACTAAATGGAGAGCGTGACATTGGGCACCCGCGTTGGCTCATGCGGAAGCTGCGCCAAAGAATCCAGCTTTGAGCGCGCGCCGGACAGGGTTGCCATGTGGTAGATGGCTGAAGCTACCTGCCGGAGGTGCTGCGGACGCAGGCGGCGCGGATCACGCAGTGATGCCCGCAAATCGTTCATGATTTTGCGCGAGCGGTATTCCTTGTGCACAACCGTGTGCAACTGGCGGTAAAACTCGGTGCGGAATGGGCCGCGATAGAGCATGGCCAGGTCTTGGCTGTCAATCCAATTGGCACGCTCGCCTAGCTCATGCTTGACCGCGTTGTAGAAGCGAGTGCCGGGCAGCGGGTAGCTGACTGAGATGCCGATGTCATCCGGCATCAAATCGCGCACCATTTTTAAGGTTAATTCAATATCTTCACGGGTCTCGCCGGGATAGCCGAATTGCAGGAAGAAGGCCACTTTGACGCCGTGCGCGTGAAGCTGGCGGGCTGCCTCGTAAATTTGCTCAACCCGCGTACCTTTTTCCATCGCGTCCAGAATTTTCTGCGAGCCGCTTTCTGCGCCGACCCATACAATTTGCGCGCCCGCGCGGGCTAATGCCGGAATGGTTTTACCGCGCAGCAGCAGATCAACGCGGTTCAGGCTTTTGAAGGGGATGCGTAAATTGCGGCGGTCAAGCTCGTCGGCAAATTCTTCAATCCAGCGATCCTGAATACCCATGATGTCATCCATGAACCAGATGTGATCAGGGTTGAAGCGTTCCTTGAGCCACGCCATTTCTTCGACCACATTAGCGGCGCTGCGCACATTATAACGCTGCCCCCAGATCGGTTTGGCGCACCAGTTACAGTGAAACGGGCAGCCGCGCGTGGTGACCAGATTCATAGAGTAATAGCCGTGATTTTGCATCCATACGCTGCGGTACTTGTCGCGATCAACCAGATCCCACGCTGGAAATGGAATCGCGTTTAGGTCGGTCGCAACCGGGCGGGGCGGAGTGCGGATGAGCTCTCCATTTACATCACGATAGGCGATGCCGCGAAGCTCGGTAAGCAGGGTGGTGCTGCGGCCTTCAAGGGTGTTGAGCAGGTCGGAAAGTGAGTAATCGCCTTCGCCGGGCAGAACATAATCAGCGCCACGCTCAAGGTATAGTTCAGTGTGATCGGTCATATCCGCGCCAGCCACGATCATGATACAACCCTGCGTTTTGGCTGCATCAATCATTTTGAAAGCAGCTTCGCGCATGCGCAGCAGGCTCATCTTGCTCAGGTAATTGAAGTTGTCTTCAAAGATGACGGCGTAGCGGGGCTGATGATTGATGAGCTGTTCTGCCCACGCTTCCACGCCTTCGGAAAGCATGGCGTCAAACAGCGCGACGGAATAGCCTTGCTCACGTACTATTGAGGCGGCATACAGCGTTCCCAATGGGGGGTAAGGCTGCATAGCGTCCCATAATTTAGGGTCAAATCGCAAAAAATATGACTGCCCAAAGAGAACGTCTACCATTCGGCGGAAACCTTCGTCTATGCAAATTTAGTTTAGCGTGTTTTCGGAAACCATGCGCGGCGGGAGCGCGGCAGTTCAGCAATCTCTAAGCCGGGTTCTTTCAATGAGCAGGCTGCAATCTGGCGCGCAAGTTTTAGGTTAATGGCTTTGGGTACACCATCAAGTAACGCTGGAACGGTTTTCACATCAGGAAAATTCCTGAAAAGGTCAGGTTCACCAATGAGCGGCGTGTTGCGGCGCACGATCAGCGCAATTTCTGAACGGCATTTGGGAAATTGCGCCGCGACGAAGTAATCCCCTGATGATATGTTGGGAGGGGCGATCCCTAAAATTACGGCGGCATCTAATGAAGCGCTCAGTCGCGGCAGACAATCGGGAGGGAGCAGCTTACACGCGGTGTTGATCTCAGCCAATAGGTCGCCATCGGCAGTAAGCCGCGAATCGCTGCCCAAAGCCAGCCTGCCGCCATTACTTAGCCATGTCCCCGTGCTGGCAGTATGCCCAAGCAAATAATCGTTGGTGGTCGGGCACCAGATCAGCCCACGTATTCGGCGTGCTGCATCGGCCTGATCTTGCGGGGATAGTCCGACTCCATGCACGATTACGGTCTTTTCGCTGGCACAGCCTAGCGCCTTCAACTGCGAATACTCGGCCTGCGCAATATCATCTGTGCCTTCCGCCAGATGAATGATCCAGGGGGCGGCGGTTGGCGTTTTGCGATACGCAGTTTGGATTTCGGATGTGCCGGCAAATTTGAGCGAATGCGACCAACCGTAGCGCGAAATTACGTGAACAGGGTAATCGCGTTTGAATAATTGTGGATGCGGCGGATTGTGATGAGCGACGATTAGCGCCCCGCAAAGCAGGTTTTTCAGCCCGCCAATGAACAGCCGATCTTGAAGCGGATAGGCGCGAAGCTCCAAAAAGGGGGGCTGATTGAGGCGCGTGTTTACATCTTCACCCCATTGATGGGCGTTATCGTAGCGATCTCGAAATTTGGTGCGCGGGTAATGGTTCAGTTCCAGATGATCATGGGCATTGATCAGCGGGGGGAAAACGGTGTAGCCGCCGAACATCATTCAGAGAACAACGAAGGCGCGTTTTTGCGAACGGTATCCTCGCCAAGTTTGCTCACCAGTTGATCGCGCAGTTTGGGCGTTTCTTCTGACCATTTAGACCGAAGTTCTTCTTTAGAAGCGCTTCGGCTAGAACCAGCATTGGCTGACATCCCTTTCATCTGGGCGGGCGCGGAAGTGATCAGGCGCTGAACGTTAGCGCTTCCACAGGCGGGGCAGGGCGGCGCAGATTCGCTGAAAGCGTGGCGCGCTTCAAAGACGGTTTCGCATTTTTGGCAGCGGTAATCGTAAAGCGGCATTTTGAATCTATATATCCTTAACCAGAGGGATGATCGGGATCATACATCCAGTGAAACCAGTTTCCATTCAATCTGTATTGTAACTGAAATAGATTGCGAGCCGCTCATTCTGACGGCATTAGGTCAAGCAGCTTTACGCCGGATTGCACAGGTTGCCCGGCTTCAAAGTGCAGCGCTGCGACCTGACCATCATACGGCGCAGTGATGCGGTGTTCCATTTTCATGGCTTCAATGACTAATAAGAGATCGCCTTTGCTCACCTGCTGCCCTGTTTTGACGAGAATTTTCACGATCTGGCCGGGCATTGGCGAAAGCAGCGAACCCTGACTGCTGCTTTGGCTTATGCCTGCTGGCAGAGGGGAAACCCAATTCAAGGCGTAGATCGCTTCTGGCGGTTGCACCCACCACGTATCATCTAGATTCGCCACCGGCAGATGATGCCGAACAGCGTCGATCTCTAACCATTCGGGCTGATCGGGAAATGTGCGAACGGTGAAATGTTGATCTTCGATGCTGATGCTGAATTGATCGGGCGTGTGCGGGGTTAGTGATACGCTCTGCTCAAGGGCATTGAAGGCGAAGGTTTGGCGGATGGGGCGATAGGGGTTATTGCGCCAGAATGTCCCCGCGCCATCCAGTTTCAACTTAGCGATGGCGGCGGCAATCCAAATGTGAGGCGGCGGCGGTGGGTCAGGCAGCAAATCAGCGTGGCGCTCAATGAAACCCGTGTCAAAGCTGCCGGATTGAAAATCAGAGTAGGCGATGACGCGCCGTAAAAAGCCAGCATTATGGCGGATGCCCAACAGGGTGATTTGTGAGAGCGCATAATCCAGTTTGCGAATCGCTTCGGCGCGGGTGGGCGCGGACGCGATCAGCTTTGCCAGCATCGGGTCGTAATAGGTAGAAACTTCATCCCCTAAACCGGCATCAATACGCACAGTATCGCCAAGCTTTGCCCGTAAAATCGCGCCGGTGGATGGCAAAAATCCGCTTGAAGGGTCTTCGGCGTACAGGCGGGCTTCAATGGCGTGGCGCTGCGCCTGAGATGGAAAGCCATCCGCTGGCAGCTGCGCGCCTTCAGCGATACGGATTTGCCATTCGACCAGATCAATATTAAAAGCCGCTTCGGTGACCGGATGCTCTACTTGCAGGCGGGTATTCATCTCCAGAAAATAGAAATTTCCAGCCTGATCGAGGATGAACTCAACAGTTCCGGCGTTGAGGTAGCCGATTTGCTGGCCAATGCTGACGGCGGCGGCGCAGATGGCTTCTCGCTGGATTGAGGTGAGCGCGGGTGAGGGCGTCTCTTCGATAATTTTCTGATGGCGGCGCTGAATGGAGCATTCGCGTTCGCCTAAGGCGGCGACATGACCGGCGGCATCCCCTAGAATTTGCACCTCAATGTGGCGCGGGCGCTCAATGTACTTTTCCAGAAGCAGCGTGCTATCGCCAAAAGCCTGTAATGCTTCATGGCGCGCGCCTTCTAGCGCATCTTCAAGGGCAGATGCCGAAGTGACGATACGCATACCGCGACCACCGCCGCCCGCAGCGGCTTTGACCATGACCGGATAGCCGATAGCTTCGGCCTCTACGTGAAATGTCGCGTTTTCCTGATCATCGCCGTTGTAGCCGGGCACTAAGGGGATGGCTTTCAGCGCCAGTTTTGCGCGGCGTTTATCCCCCATCAGCGCGATCACTTCCGGGGATGGGCCGATCCATGTTAAACCTGCATCAATGACCGCTTGCGCGAAATGAGCGCGTTCAGAGAGGAAGCCGTAGCCGGGATGAATGGCGTCGGCATGGGTATGCCGGGCGGCGCGTAAAATGGCGTCAATGTTCAGGTAGCTTTGCGGGGCTGGCGCGGCGCCGATATGCACAGCTTCGTCTGCTTGTAGAACGTAATCAGCGCGGGCATCGGCGTCAGAGTATACCGCGACGCTTCGGATGCCTAAGCTGCGGCAGGTGCGGATAATGCGGGCGGCGATTTCACCGCGATTGGCGATGAGCAGTTTGCGGATCAAAGCGATTTACCCTTATAGATGAATGGCGCGCTGTTTTTATTCTAAAGCCCATTTAGGCGGGCGTTTCTGGATGAAAGCCTGCATCCCTTCTTGACCGTCTTCGCCAGCCCTCAGCGTGTTAAGCGTGCGCGCCCGGAATGCCAGCGACTCATCTAAGGCCTGATCTGCTGTTTGCAAAAGCTGCTTGCAGGCGCGTAAGGCGGCCGGGCTACACTGGCGAATCTCGTTGAGTATCGCGTCAGTACACTCATCCAGTATTTCTTTCGGGCATACTTCGTGGATCACGCCGTATTCGTGGGCGGATATGCCATCGAAGCGCGCGCCAGTGAGCATCATCACTCCGGCGCGGCTTAAGCCAACACGGCGTGCTACATAGGGCGTGATCATTGCCGGGGCGATGCCTAAACGCGCCTCCGGCAGCCCAAACGCTGCATCCGCCGCGCCGATGGCGATATCGCAGGCGCAGGCCAGCCCGAAGCCGCCGCCTAAAGCTGATCCGTGAATTTTGGCGATCACCACCTGCGGCGCTTCGATGATCCGGCGCAGCAAGATATCAATGCCTGCGACCGCTTCCTGTTGTTCGGCTTCGCTCATGCTTTGCACAGCTTGCAGATCGTTCACGTCGCCACCCACGCAGAAATGATCGCCTGCGCCGCTGATCACCACAGCGCGAATATCTTCGCGTATTTTCAAGGCATCAAAAGCGGCGATCAGCTCTTCCACCATTTGAAAGTTCATGGCGTTACGCCGTTCGGGGCGGTTAAGGGTGATAGCGGCGAAGGGGGCGGCGTCTTGCAGCAAAACGGTTTGAAAATTCATGGCTTAATCCCACTCCATACACAGCAGCGCGCCGGTCAGCCCTTTGCCAAGCGCGTCAATGCGCAGCGAACGGGTTGCCCCGCCGTCCAGCGCGTCGTACAGCACAAAATTAAGCGCTTCGATGTTGTCCAGCTCGTAGCGCAAGACGCGCCCCGGCGCGAGATCACCAAGATGAGCTTTGACGCGCTCTACGGTTAGATGGGCTTTCAAATCCTGATAGGCTTCTGGCGTGCGGGCGATCACGCTGATATTGGCGATGTTGCCTTTATCGCCAGCGCGGCCATAAGCGAGATCGTACAGTGTGCGTGGCATTTCGCCCCCTGTTAAATCGTTAAATAACTGATTTCTGGCGTGATCTTGTCGCGCCCGACCAGCGCCGGCCACAAGCCGACGATCGCGCGGGGATCGCTGCCAATGGTAGAGCCGCTGACGCTCATCCCCGGCGGGCAGCTCAGGCCGTTGGACATCACCCGACGGGTGGCAGTTTTGAGCGTGTCTTGATCGCTGGCGGTGAACATCACCCGTACCACCACTTCCAGCGGATCTGCTGGCAGTTCTGAGAGCGAACCGAACAGGCTGTTCATGCCTAAGTAGCTGTAGCTAAGGCGCTGAATAGGCAGATCGCGCCAGCTTTCGGCGATCATCGCCTTGAGCCATTCCACCTTGAGCCATGCTTCGGGGTAGCCAACGGCGAAGATCAACTCGCGCATATAGCCTTCCATGCGGGCGATATTCACTTTTAGCTTTTCGGGACGCAGCTTGCCTGTCACCCCGCTGACGCGCACGCGATTTTCGCCAGCGGCTTCTAAATGCAGCGTGGTGAAATTCGCGGTGACATCGGGCGTGAGGTAGTTGGCGGGATCGTGGACTTCGTATAAAAGCTGCTCTTTGACCGTTTCAAGGCTGACCAGTCCCGGTGTGTTGGGCGTTTTGGTGATCACAAACGTGCCGCTGGCTTCAACTTCCGCTATCGGATAGGCAAGATAGGGCAGGTCGGTTGGCGCTAGCGCATGCAGCGCGGCAAGGCTGTTACCGCCAACGACTTGTCCGGTACATTCCAAGAGATGCCCGGCGACAATGCCCGAAGCCAGTTTGTCCCAATCTTCCCATGACCAGCCGTAGTGGGCGATCAGCGGGGCGAGATACAGGCAGGGATCGGCCACGCGCCCGGTGATGATCATGTCAGCGCCTGCTTGTAAGGCTTCAGCAATCGGCGCTGCGCCGAGATAGACGTTCGCGGTCACGAACTGCTGATTGCTGGCGTTTGCCAGCCTCTCGCCAGTATCCATGTTGCTCAAGGCTTCGCCTGCCGCCTGTAATTCAGGCAGACGGGCGAGCAGATCATCGCCAGTGATGGCGGCGATTTTGACGCCTGACAGGCCGAGTTTAGCCGCAGTTTCACGCACCATTTCGGCAGCAGCAACCGGATTTAGGCCGCCGCCATTGGTGATTAACGGGATTTTACGTTTGAAGGATTCTGGCAAAATTTGCCGGGCGATGATGCTCAGATCGAAGGTGTAGCCGCGCGCGGGGTTTGCCAGACGATCTTTCTGCAAAATGGCGAGCGTGAGTTCAGAAAGCGCCTCGAAACACACGACATCCACGTGCCCGCCGGTGATCATGGGCAGGGCTTTGGTCACATCGTCGCCATAGAATCCTTGAGCAGAGCCGATGCGGTAGGTCATTGGCCGCTCTTTGCGCGTGGTGGGTTCATGTCTTCGAGTTTGGCGATGATGCCGAGCATAATTTCATCAGCGCCGCCGCCGATGGAAATCAACCGCGAATCGCGGAAGTAGCGGCTGATCGGCGTCTCATTCATATAGCCCATGCCGCCGTAAAATTGTAGGCAGGTATCGGCCACTTCGCGCGCCAGTCGCCCGGCTTTCAACTTGCACATGGAGGCGATTTTGGTCACTTCCTGCGAAGTTTCATCTTCGCTCATCAGCGCCGCGCAGTAATAATTCAATTGGCGCAGAGCTTCGATTTCGGTGAGCAATTCGCACAGCCTGAACTGAATCCACTGGTTATTGAGCAGCGGTTGGCCGAAGGTGCTGCGCTCGCGGCAGTATTGGATGGTCTGGCGAACGGCTTTTTCCATGCCGGAAACAGCAGTGAGCGCGCCGATCATGCGTTCACGCTGGAACTGCTCCATTTGCATATAAAAGCCCATGCCTTCTTCACCGATGCGGTTGCTTTGCGGCACGCGCATATTTTCAAAAGTGAGGACGGCGGTATCGCTGGAATAATTGCCGAGCTTGTCTAATTTTTTGCTGACGATGAAGCCAGGCGTATCGGTAGGCACCATGATCAGCGACATGCCGCGATAGCCCTGACCCGGCGAAGTACGCGCTAGCAGGCAAATCCAGTCAGCCTGCGCGCCGTTGGTGATATACATTTTACTGCCGTTGATCACATAGTCATCGCCATCAGCTTCGGCGCGAGTGATGATCCCGGCAACGTCTGAGCCAGCGCCGGGTTCAGTGACGCCGATTGCCCCGACGACATCGCCCCGAATCGCGGGCGCTAGAAAACGCTCTTTAAGCGCATGACTGCCGTACTTGGCGAGCGCGGGGGTACACATATCGGTGTGAACGGTGATGCCCATCGGCACGCCAGCGCAGTCGCAGCGGCCAAGCTCTTCAGCCAGTACGACGGTGAACCAGATATCGGCATTGGCGCCGCCGTAGGTTTCATCATAGCTGAGGCCGAGAAAACCTAGCTGCCCCATCTTTTTGAGCACAGCATGGGCAGGCCACATGCCTGCTGCTTCCCATTCGTCAGCGTGGGGGTTGATCTCTTTCTCGACAAAACTGCGCACGGAACGACGAAAAAGCTGATGTTCTTCGGTGAACGGGTGGTAAGGGGATGAAGCGGTTTTATTTTCAAGGGCTGACATAAACATCCATTCTTTTACAGTGTATTTATTTGGGTTTGAGTTCAAAAATTATTGCTTTCTGTTAGGTTCGCCTCATCCCACGCTCACTGATCAACCCAATAACCACGATGAGGATAATCCCGCCGCAGCATACCAGCAGCGCGGTTTGCCCGAGGCTGGTGCTGAAAATGGCATACAGTACAAACGCCACCATCGCGGCGATGATCGCCCAGAAAAGGATGCGCGAATTGCGCGAGAGATTGCGGTAGCGCTGCATGGCTAAGCCTTCAACATCAGATATTCGCGGGTCACGCGCACATCGGCGGTGATTTGCGTGATCAGACCTTCCAAACTTTCAAAACGCATTTCGTTACGCAGATGGGTTTCAAAGGTCACGGTAAGCTGTTTTCCGTAAAGATCGCCATCAAAATCCAGTAGATAGGACTCTACCGTAATATTTTCGCCGTCAAAGTGAGGGCGAACGCCAACATTGGTGGCGGCCATATATTTCTGATCATCGAACATCGCCCAGCCAGCATAAATCCCATTTTTAGGCAGTACGAGTTCATCCCAGGTTTCGACGTTGGCGGTGGGGAAACCGATGGCGCGGCCACGCTTCAAGCCATGTACGACTTCACCCGTGACGCTGTAGCTTCTGCCCAGCCACGCGGCGGCCTGTGTAACGTCGCCATTGAGCAAGGCTTCGCGAATGCCGGTGCTGGAAATAGTGGCATTTTCAGCCATGATTAAATCGAGTGTATGGACGGTGAAACCCTTTTCAGCACCCTGCGCTTCTAAAAAGGCGACGTTGCCTTCGCGTTTATAACCCATTGCAAAATCTGAGCCAACCCACAGCGAGGTCATTTGCAGGTGTTCGCGCAGTTGATTAACAAATTCGGCAGCACGAATATGGCGCAGCGCATCATCGAAGGTGAGCGTGATCACGTAGTCAATGCCGAGTGAAATAAGGAGTTCAGCGCGTTCTTCCGGCGTGTTCAGATAATAGCGCCCCTGAAGGCCGCGCAAGAGGACATCGGGATGCGGATCAAAGGTGATCACGACAGCATAGCGATTGGTTGCGCGGGCTTCTGCAACCAGATGTTTGATCAGGGCTTGATGGCCGAGATGCACCCCGTCGAAAACGCCGATGGTGACGATAGATTGTTTTTCAAGATGCACGCTGGTCATGTCGCGCATATGGGTCATAGAAAAATCTCTGCAATTCGCCGGTAAAGATAACAATGGCACCTGGCCTTAAGCATACCGAAAGGCTGCCTAAGTGGAAAGCACCTTATAGGGCTTCCATCTCCCTGATACAGCCTGAAGTACGGCAATCGTTTGCCCTTGCGCATCAATTCCCAAAGCCAATTCGCCTTCTGCCTCTGACGAGGTTCGAGGGATGGTTTTTCCCTGTCGCAGCGCCACGATCTGTTCTGGATCCAAGCGATATTGATTCCAGTCTGAGAGGGCGAGGGCAGGGGGAATGATACATAACATGGGGTTTTCAACGGTTTGCAGCGCTTCCAGCGTGATCGCATTTTCGACTTGAAACGCGCCGCTTGAGGTGCGTCGCAAATCTCGAAGTGAGCCGCCTACGCCCAATGCCGCACCGAGATCGTGGGCGATGCTGCGGATATAAGTGCCCGCGCCGCAGGTAATGTCAAGCGTCAGGAAGGGCGGCTGCCAATCCAGCACTTGAATTTCATGGAGGATCACACGGCGCGGCGCGGGATCAATAATTTTTCCGGCGCGCGCCAATTCATATAGCTTTTTCCCATCCTGCTTGATGGCGCTGAAGGCTGGCGGACGCTGCGCGATTTCGCCGGATAACGGTTGCAAAGCAGCTTGAATAGAGGGTAAATCAAGGTGATTGATCGCATTCTCAGCGATGATTTCACCTTCGGTATCGTAGGTTGTAGTTTCGCGCCCCAGATGGACGGTGGCGCGATAACGCTTGGTTGAAGCCATTGCGTATTCGCTGAGGCGGGTAGCGCTGCCGACGCATAGAATCAATACGCCGGAAGCCTGAGGATCAAGCGTTCCGGCGTGACCGATCTTCCTGGTGCCTAGAATTTTGCGGCAGCGAGCGACCACATCATGGCTGGTGATACCGACCGGTTTATCAATATTGAGAAAGCCAGACGGCGGGACAGTTGAAAGCATTATAGCTGTGGTTCTGCCAATGCAATGGTATATAACAGCGGAAGCACCTTTGCTTTGACTTCTTCCAGCGTGCCGCTGATGGTTGCGCCAGAGGCGAGGCGATGCCCGCCCCCGCCAAGACTAAGGGCAACAGTGGCGACATCATAGCCGGGCTTCGCGCGGAAACCGAGCTCAATCTTGCCGTCCGGAATCTCGCGGAAAATAACGGCTACCCGTGACTCGTCAACTGAATTCATGAAGCTGATGAGGCCGGCGGTATCGGTGGACTGCCCCAACCCTGCGGATTTAAGCATTTCCTGAGTGATATCTGCGGAGACGACCCGGTTTGCAATTTGTACCGTCGGCAGCGCCAGCTTCCATAATTGCAGGCTTTTCCAGCTCATAGAGCCTAAAGTTCGTGCCATGATGTCATTCAACGGTGCGCCAGCGTGCATCAACGCTGAGGCAATTTGCAGCGTGCGTTCGTTAACGCTGTTGATGCGGAAGCCCATCGTATCTGTGACCAGCCCGGTAAGCAGGGGAATCGCCACATTTTGGGTAATCGGTAAGCCGACTTGATTCAGCCAGTCATACACAATTTCGGTGGTGGAAACGGCGGAAGGCACGACAACATAAATTTGCCCGAAGCCGGTGTTGGTCGGGTGATGATCAACGTTAATCACTAGTTTGCTGTGCGCTCTAGCGTAGATGCCTGCTTCGCCGGTGCGTTCTTCGTCGCTGGAATCCAGCGAAACGAACACGTCAAATTCGCCCGTAGTCAGCTTGCTTAACACCGTGTCTGAGCCGGGATTGAAGCGCAGATAGGGCGGAACGCCCTCATCAACAACGGCAATCACATTTTTGCCGTGTTCACGCAGCGCGTTGGCTAAGCCCAACAATGAGCCAATGGCGTCGCCATCGGGCTTGAAGTGGGTGATCAGGACGATGCGTTGCGCTTGCTCAAGCGCCTCAAATGCTGCTTGATACTGCGGCTGAGGGATGGTGCTAGGCGTCCAATGTGTCGTCATTAGTCTTTTCCGGGGTGGTTTCGGGTGGAATATCCAGCGACGCAATGAGCTGCTCAATGTGCTCAGCGCGATCAAAGCGGCCATCCCACACAAAGGCGAGATCAGGGGTGGTGCGTAATTGCAGGCGCTTGCCTACCTCACGGCGTAAAAAGCCTTTAGCGTGACCGAGAGCCTGCAAAATTTCCTGCTGGCGATCTTCTTCACCCAGCGCGTTTACATAAACACGGGCAAAGGTTAGCTCAATATCAATGTCAACTTCGGTCACTGTAAGCCCTTGTAAGCGCGGATCAGAAACTTCGCGCAGCAGAAGCTGACTTAAAATCTGGCGGATGCGCCCGGCGATACGCTCTTGTTTGATACTCATGGAGGTTGCCTCCGTTGGGAATATTGCCCTTTCCGCTGCCCCCTCTCCGAAGGGGAGAGGTTGGGCAGTTGAGAGGAAATAGCTGATCAGGTTTCAGGATAGCTGCTTAAGATGGATAGCACAGACTCATCCTGACGTATTGGGCGAAATATGCGGATGACTTTAGCTGACACGCTCGGAAACGTAGAATTCGATTAAATCACCGACTTCAAAATTCTCAAAATCAGACAGGCCGATACCGCATTCAAAACCTGTACGCACTTCACGCACATCTTCCTGCATACGCTTGAGCGATGAGACACTTTGATTGCTGATGATGATCTGCCCGCCGCGCTTCACGCGGGCTTTGGCGTTACGGCGCGCTTCGCCTTCGCGGATCATGCAGCCAGCGATAGTGCCGATTTTGGAGATGCGGAATACCTGCCGCACTTCGGCGGTGCCGATGGTCTTATCTTCATAGACCGGCTCCAGCATACCGTTGAGCGCCAGTTCGACATCCTCGATCAGCTTATAGATGATCGAGTACAGCCGAATTTCTACCCCGCGCGAGTCGGCGGAGCGCTTCGCTGCGGTATCTACGTCAACATTGAAACCGAGGATGATCGCGCCGGATGCGCTGGCCAGCATCACATCGCTTTCATTGATATTGCCGACATCAGAAGAGAGCAGGCGTACCTTGATGCCGTCTTTATTGGCTTCAGAAAGCTGACTAAGCGAATCTACCAGCGGTTGAAGCGAGCCTTGAACGTCCACTTTCAAGATGATCAGCAGCTCTTTGGATTCGCCGGCGCTGAACTGCTTGAAGAAGTCTTCCAGCGAAACGCTGGCGCGGCCTGCGGCCTGTGTATCGGGCTGCTGGCGTTCTTCAACAAGCGCGCGGGCAACTTTCTCATTTTTGGCAATTTCAAAACTATCGCCAGCTTGCGGCATTTCGTGCAGGCCAAGTATGGCTACGGGGGTGGATGGGCCAGCAGATTTGACCGGCTTTCCGGTTTCATCAAACATGGCTTTGATGCGCCCATAGCTTGAGCCAGCGACGACAACATCGCCGGGGCTGACGGTACCATTCAAGACCAGCAGCGTGGCAATGACCCCGCGAAATTTATCAACGCGCGCTTCCAGCACCGTGCCAAAAGGTTCCCCGTTCGGATTGGCGACGATTTGTTCCGTGTTCTCATCGGCGGTGAGTACCAATGCTTCTAACAGGTCGTCAATGCCGTCTCCCTTGATTGCGGAAACAGGCACTACGAAAGTTTCGCCGTCCCAATCCATCGGCGTTAGCCCGATTTCGGCGAGTTCCTGTTTCACCTTTTCAGGATTGGCGTTGCGCTTATCAACCTTGGTGAGGGCAACTACAATCGGCACATTGGCGGCGCGGGCGTGGTTGAGCGCTTCGCGCGTAGTGGGCATTACGCCGTCATCAGCGGCGACCACTAATACGGCAATATCTGCACCCTGCGCCCCACGCGCACGCATCGCGGTGAAGGCTTCGTGACCGGGCGTATCCAGAAAGGTAATCTGGCGACCATTATGGTTAACGCGATATGCGCCGATATGCTGGGTGATGCCGCCGGCTTCGCCTTCAGCGACGTGCGCCTTGCGAATAGTGTCAAGCAGCGTGGTCTTGCCGTGATCGACATGACCAAGAATGGTGACAATAGGCGGACGGGCTTGCAATGAGCCTGGCGCCTCTTTGGCATAACCTTTGCGCCATGTTTGCGCGGTTTCAGCGCGTTCTTCCCGTTCCTGCTGGGCGGCGGCGGCGCTGGCGCTTTGAGCTTCAAAGCCGAGATCTTCAACGACAATAGCGGCGGTATCGAAGTCAATTTGCTGATTGATAGACGCCATGATCCCGTTTGCGATGAGTTTCTTCATCACGTCAATCGGGCTGGCGTCAATTAAAGTGGCGAGTTCGCGTACAGTGAGAAAGTCGGGAACGAGAATGATTTGCTTTTCTGCCATAATCCCTCCGGTGGCGAGGCGATGGACAGGAAAGCTGTGTGGTTAGGCTGTCCGTCCCACCGCTGAAATGTGAATCTTGAAGTAGAAAGAAGCCAGGGCGCCGCTACGCGGTTTCATGGCCGTAAATCTGTGCGAGAATCGGGTTCGGGATGAACATCTTTCCGTCGCTGTTGCAAATACTGACGATCACTATCGGTGAGAGTAGTTCTTAATGCTTGTGCAAGTATATCGCTAGTTGCCGCCTTTGACCAGCAGCTATCCTGATCACAGAGATAAGCGCCGCGACCGTTTAATTTACCGGTAGGGTCTACGACAATTCCCTGTTCGGTACGCACCAGACGTATGAGCGTTCGCTTGCCGGCTTTTTCGCGGCAGATCACGCAGGTACGTACTGGAACATGCCCAGTATGAGAGTGCTGCTTCGATTTTACCTTCAAGGGGAAATTTACCCGTTTCAGTCTCTTTTGGGATCGCTTCAACCAGCAGCTTCAGGATATGTTGTTTGTAAAGAATGTCAATATCGCGTTCGGAAGGCTGCGGTTCCGCCTGAATGCTGCCCTCAAATTGCTTGACAAAATAAGCTGATTTTTCTAAATTCATCTAGACAACTATACAATTCGTGAAATATTTATTATGTAGAATTTTCAACACTATAGGACTGACGATCTCCTTATGCTTCAAAATGAGCCGCCGCTCCCCAAATACTATCGCCTTTATCAGATGATTCATCAGCAGATTGAGCGGGGCGAACTGCCGGTTAATGCCCGCCTGCCCACTGAGGAAGAATACTGCCATCGTTACAATTTCAGCAGGGGAACGGTGCGAAAGGCTTTTGATGCGCTGGCGCAGGAAGCTTGATACGCCGGGAGCAGGGGCGCGGGAATTTCGTCAATGCCCCCAGGCTGACGTTGGGCACGTTCGCGCTGGCAGAAAGCGCCTATCAAGCCACCCAGACTCGCAAACTAGCGTTAGAAGTGCGCGCCGCTGATGATCGGATCGCCGCGCGGTTGGAGCTTGCGGTTGGCGCGCCGATCATTCACGTTGAGCAGCTTCATCTGCTGAACGGCATCCCGATCATGACGGAAGAACGTCAGCTTCCGCAGTTCTTATGCCCGGCGCTGGTGGATGAGGATATAGAGCGGCAGCCCCTTCATTGGCTGTTGGTACATAAATATAAACTGCCGCTGGTGCGCGTTATGCACACTATTGAAGCGCGCAGCGCCTCAGCGGCGATCACTGAAGAATTGGGAGTCCCTATCGGCAGCCCAACGTTTTACATAGACCGCCTGACCTATACCACTTATGAAGGCAGCATCCGCCCGGCCGTATGGTATCGCGCGGTTTGCCGGGGCGATCACTATCAGTTTAAAGCGGAGTTCTTATCCTCATTATGAATACGGATATTTTTACGCTCACTAATCGCCCTGATGAAACGCTGTTCTTCCGCCGTGACGAGGCTGGTGATCCCCGCTTAGGCGAAATTGTACGCTGGCAGCCCGCTGATTACCCTGATGCTAAATTTGTTTTGTTTGGCTGCCCGCAGGATGAAGGGGTACGCCGCAACGGCGGGCGAGTGGGCGCGGCTGCCGCCCCTGATGCTATCCGTAGATGGCTGTACCGCCTTGTCGCCCCTGAAAACATTCAATTATTCGATCTTGGCAGCACAATCATTCAGCCAACGCTTGAAGCGACGCATGCGATCCAGCAGCAGATTATTCGTCAGTTGATCAGCGACGGCAAAATAATCATCAGTCTGGGCGGTGGCAACGATCTCTCATACCCGGACTGTGCTGCTTTGGCGCAATCGGGCGGGGATGTGCTGGCATTCAATGTTGACGCGCATCTGGATGTTCGTGAAAGCCTGATACGGCACAGCGGCACGCCGTATCGCATGTTATTAGAAGAGGGGATCGTTAAGCCGCAGCATTTTTACGAGATGGCTTATCAGCCGTTTGCTGTTTCGCAGCATCATCTGCGCTACCTGAAGGAAATTGGCGCAACTGCCCATAGCTTAGCAGATTTGCGGGGCAGAGGATTCTTAAACAGCTTTCAAGAGATTTTGGCGCAGCAAGGGGTAGATCGTATTTTCTGGGGGATTGATATGGATTCGGTGCATATCAATGAAGCTCCCGGCGTCAGCGCCCCCAACTCGCTTGGGCTAACGGGCAGCGAGCTTTGTTCACTGGTGACGCTGGTCGCCCGTGATCCGCGAACCCGTATCCTTGAATTCACTGAAGTGAACCCAACTTACGATATTGATTTTCGTACCTGCCGTCTGACTGCGACGGCGATCTGGCATTTTCTTACAGAGGCATTATGACCCGAAAAATACAATCTCCACGCGGCACAACGCTCACTTGCAAGAACTGGCTCATCGAAGCTGCTTATCGTATGTTGCAGAATAACCTTGATCCACAGGTCGCCTTTGATCCAGACAACCTGATTGTTTATGGCGGGCGTGGTAAAGCCGCGCGGAACTGGGAAGCGTTTGACGCGATCCTTGAATCGCTACGCCAGCTTGAACCTGATGAAACCCTACTCGTTCAATCGGGTAAGCCGGTCGCTATTTTCCGGACTCATGAAGATGCGCCGCGTGTTCTGCTGGCGAACTCAAATATCGTCCCGAAATGGGCGACGCAAGAGAACTTCGATCAGTGGGAAAAAGATGGCCTGATTATGTACGGGCAAATGACCGCCGGCAGTTGGATTTACATCGGCACACAGGGCATTTTACAAGGCACATACGAAACCTTTGGCGCGCTGGCGCAACAGATGGGATGGGGGTCGCTTAAAGGGAAATTTGTGCTCACGGCAGGCTTGGGCGAGATGGGCGGCGCGCAGCCTTTGGCGATCACCATGAACGAAGGCGTGGGGCTGCTGGTGGAAGTTGACCGCTGGCGCGCGGAACGGCGGCTTTCGCTGCGACAGGTAGATGCGATTAGCGATCATCTTGAAGAAGCGATGACATGGGTTGAAGAGGCTATTGCGAAGGGCGAGCCGAAATCAATCGCGCTCATCGGCAACGCGGCGGAGATTCTGCCTGAACTGATCGTGCGCGGCGTTGTGCCGGATGTAGTCACTGATCAGACTTCGGCGCATGATGTGATGTATGGCTATATTCCCGCAGGCATGACGCTTGATGAGGCAACTGCTTTGCGGGAGAGCGATCCTGAAGCCTACCAACAGCGGGCGATGGCTTCAATGGCAGCGCACGTTCAGGCGATGCTGGATTTCAAGGCAAAAGGCAGCGTGGTCTTTGATTATGGCAATAATCTGCGCCAGCGTGCTTATGACTACGGGGTGAAGAATGCGTTTGATTATCCCGGATTTGTGCCTGCTTATATTCGCCCGCTGTTTTGTGAGGGTAAAGGCCCATTTCGCTGGGTGGCGCTCTCTGGCGAACCCGAAGATATTTACGCCACAGATCGCGCAATGATGGCGTTATTTCCTGAAGATGCCCATCTCAACCGCTGGCTGAAGATGGCGCAGGAACAGGTGGAATTTCAAGGGCTGCCCGCGCGTATCTGCTGGCTTGGCTATGGCGACCGGTTAAAAGCGGGTTTGCGTATCAATGAGATGGTGGCAAGCGGCGAAATTTCCGCGCCAATCGTCATCGGGCGCGATCATTTGGACAGCGGTTCGGTGGCTAGCCCAAACCGCGAAACTGAAGCGATGCGCGATGGCTCAGATGCGATTGCCGACTGGCCGCTGCTGAACGCAATGGTGAATGCTGTTGGCGGCGCGACATGGGTGAGCCTGCATCATGGCGGCGGCGTGGGCATCGGCTATAGCATTCATGCCGGGCAGGTGATTGTCGCAGACGGCACGCCGGAAGCCGCAAGGCGGTTAGAGCGCGTACTCACCACTGATCCCGGGATGGGGGTTGTACGTCACGCGGATGCGGGGTATCCGGAAGCGATTGCTTTCGCCAAACGCAGCGGCATCAAGATACCGATGATGGGTAAGTAGCCATGCATATTGATTTGCTCATACATCATGCGGCGCAGGTGGCGACGTGCGCGGCTGATGCCCCGAAACGCGGCGCGGCGATGGCCGATGTTGGAATTGTGAATGATGGCGCGGTTGCAGTTCATCAAGGACTCATCGTAGATGTAGGCGACAGCCAAACCCTGTGCCAGCGCTACACAGCGGATCAGATGATTGATGCCGGGGGGCGCGTCATTTGCCCCGGATTTGTTGATGCCCATACGCACATCGTCTATGCAGGGGATCGGGCTGCCGAATTTGAACTGCGGATTAAGGGCGCGTCCTATTTAGAAATTATGGAGGCGGGCGGCGGCATCCTCAGCTCGATGCGCCGTGTACGCGCCGCGCCGGTTGAACAGTTAGTGAATGAAACCAGCGCGCGCCTTGAAATGATGCTGGCGCTGGGCACAACAACTGTAGAAATTAAGACCGGCTACGGGCTGGATGCAGATAGCGAACTGAAGATGTTGCAAGCGATTGCCCAGCTAGATGAGCGCCACGCGCTGGATATCGTTCCGACGTTTCTAGGCGCGCACGCTATTCCGCCGGAATATCAAGGGCGCGGTGATGAATTTACGCAGTATATCATTCAAACGCTTATTCCCGCTGCCGCCGAGTGGTATCGTGCATCCCAGTTTCCGGCAAAAAATATCGCCTTCTTCATTGATGTATTTTGTGAACAAAATGCTTTTAATCTCGATCAATCGCGCCGCATATTAGAGGCGGGCGTGGCGCACGGAATGCTTGTAAAAGCTCATGTTGATGAGTTCGTCAATCTGGGCGGGGCGAAGATGGCGATTGATCTGGGGGCGGCGAGCATTGATCACCTTGATGTAACTTCTGCGTCTGAAGTTGCACATCTCGCCCATTCAGATACGGTGAGCGTCATCATTCCCGCCGTGAACTTCAATTTTGGCAGCACTCACTTTGCCGATATACGCGGGATGATTGATGCGGGCGCAGTGGTGGCGCTGGCTACTGACTATAACCCTGGATCTGCGCCTTGCCCCTCTATGCCGCTGGTGATGGCGATTGCCTGCCGGTATCAAAAGCTGCTGCCTTCAGAAGCGCTTAATGCCAGCACGCTTAACGCGGCTTACGCCGTTGGCATGGGCGACAAAGTTGGCTCAATACAGGCGGGCAAGCAGGCAGATTTGCTGATTGTTGATGCGCCTGATTACCGCCATCTCGCCTATCAATTTGGTGGCAACCTGGTGAAACAGGTGATTAAGCGGGGGAATGTGGTCTGATGGACGCAGTTTTACTGGACGGAGAGCATTTAACGATTGAGCAGGTCATCGCGGTGGCCTATGGCGAGCCTGATGCGCCGCGCGTGGCGCTGACAGAAGCGGCAAAGGCGAAAGTTGAATGGGCGGCACAGGCGGTACAGCGGCTGTTGGCGGAAGGCACGATTGCTTATGGCATCACGACGGGCTTTGGCGCGTTCAAAGATAAAGTTATCGCGCCAGAACAGGTTGAAAAACTACAGCATAACATTCTTGTCAGCCATGCCGTTGGTGTGGGGGATGCATTCGATAAGGCGACTACCCGCGCGATCATGCTAATTCGCGCCAACACGCTGGCGCGGGGGCATTCGGGTATTCGCCTAAGCACGCTGCAACTGTTGATTGATCTTTTGAATGCGGGGGTACACCCGATCATCCCTGAAAAAGGCTCGCTTGGCGCAAGTGGTGATTTAGCGCCGCTAGCACACATGAGCTTGCCGCTGATAGGGGAGGGTGAAGCCGAATATCAGGGTGAAATACTGGCTGGCGACGAGGCTTTAACCCGCGCAGGCTTGAAGCCGGTCAGCCTTGCCGCTAAAGAAGGGCTTGCGCTCACCAACGGGACAACCGTAATGTGCGCCATCGGTGTATTGGAAACTGTGCGCGCGGAACGCATCAGCCATACCGCCGATATTGCAGGGTGTTTAAGCCTTGAGGCGCTCAATGGCACGCTGCTGGCGTTTGATGCACGAATTCACGCATTACGCCCGTTTCCCCGCCAGATTGACTGCGCCGCCTATTTGCGGAAGGTGCTGGAAGGCAGCCAATTCACCCGCGAAGAAACCTCCACCAACGTGCAGGACGCTTACACCCTGCGCTGTATCCCTCAAGTACATGGGGCGGTTCGGGATGCAATAGCTTATGCGCGCTGGGCGTTTGAAATTGAACTGAACGCGGTTACCGATAACCCTCTAATCTTCATTGATGATGATACGAATGAAATCAACGTGATTTCAGGGGGTAATTTTCATGGCGAGCCGCTGGCGCTTACAATGGATTATTTGGCAATTGCGCTTAGCGAATTAGGCAATATTTCAGAGCGCCGGATTATGCGGCTGACAGATGAAGCCTCAAACATCCATACGCTTCCCGCGTTTTTAACCCATAACGGCGGGCTAAATTCGGGCTTCATGATTTTGCAATACACTGCGGCGGCGATGGCAACGGAGAACAAAGTTCTGTCACATCCTGCCAGCGTAGATACGATACCTTCTTCGGCCAATGTTGAAGATCATGTCAGTATGGGCTGTACGGCGGCGTTGAAGGCGAGGATGGTTGCGGCCAACGTAGAGCGGGTGTTAGCAATAGAACTCATGGCGGCGGCGCAGGGAATAGACTTTCGCCGTCAGGATATTGGCGGGGATAAATCGCTTGGGCGAGGCACCGCGCCTGTTTATGCGCTGATCCGCCAGTATGTGCCGTTTATCGAAGAGGACACGGTGTTGTATCGCTATCTGGAACAGGTTCGCAGGTTGATCACCAGCGGGCGAATCAGCGCCGCAGCAGAGGGCGTGTAAGTAATAAAATAAGCTGCCCCTGTATGCTATCTACGGAAGCAGCTTATTGATTATCCAGTGATTCGTATGTTCAGGGCATCGGCAAATGCTTTCGCCGCGCCTATTTCACAAGAATTGTACGCATGGGTAGAGGGTGAGGTTACTCATCCTCATCATCCCACTCGCTCCAGCCGTGCGTGCCGCGCTGCTTGCGCTGGCGCTTCACCACTACGCCGCCGCGTTTTTCGTCGTAAATAAGCTGGCGACCCTTGTTCTTGTCTTTCTTCTTGCCTTTGCCTTTACTATCTATATCGCTGTCTTCATCTTCATAGACAGGTTCGATATAGCTGGCGTAGGCGTAAAGGTCTTGCGACCTGCGGGTTTTTCTGGCGCAGGCGGTTCAGGCAGATCAGTAAAGGCGTCTCTTATTTCGGCTGGTTGAGCAGCTTCAGTGGGTTGAGCTTCGACGATCTGCGCTTCAGCAGCCACAGGTTCTTCTTCCACTTCTTCAGGCATCACCACTTTTTCAAGCGCAGCCTTCAGAATATCCAGCGATTCCGGAGGTTGGCCGGAAAGCAGATGATGGACGCGGCGTTCGTCAATCAGGAAGCGCAGCATAACTTCGCCGATATTGCCCAACGGTTCCAACGCCTCAACCATATTGTCAGGAATGCCCAGCTCGGCAAGCGGCATATTGAAGGCCGCAGCAGGCAGGGTGCGCTTAAGGGCGTTGATTTCTTCCACGCGAGCGCGACGGGCTTCGTCACGGTGGGCGAGGCGCGGCGCTGCGAAAGATCAGCAAAGCGCGTTAACTGCTGATATTCTTCTGGCATGACGGCGCGGTTTGCTGCTTTCTTTTCCATGATGCGCTGGGCTTCAGCGATCAGGTCTGCGGCCAACGTTTGCATTTCCGCGTATTGCGGCATATCCAGGTTTTCAAGCACTTCAGTGACGGCTTCGGGGATACTCTTGATATCAATGCGCCAACTGGTCAGCTTGGCGGCAAGGCGAGCGTTCTGGCCTTCTTTGCCGATTGCCAGCGAAAGTTGATCTTCAGGCACAATGACCACAGCGGTACGCCCGGTATCCGGGTCATCTTCAAGATAGACACCGCTTACACGCGCCGGGCTTAAGGCTTTGGCGATGAAAATTTCCTGATTCGAGTTCCACTCGATCACGTCAATTTTCTCGTCGTGCAGTTCCTTGACGATGTTCTGAATGCGGTTGCCGCGCATGCCTACGCACGCGCCTACCGGATCAATGCCATCCTGTAACGCGGCGACAGCCACTTTGGAGCGATAACCGGCTTCGCGGGCGATATTCTTGATCTCAACTTGCCCGTTATAAATTTCAGGCACTTCCAGTTCGAGCAAGCGACGCAGCATATTGCGATGGCTGCGGCTTAGCACGATTTGCGGGCCACGATTGGAGCGCTTCACTTCCAGAATATAGGCGCGCAGTTTATCGTGCGGTTTATAGCGCTCGCCGGGGATTTGCTGGTTGCGGGGCAATACCGCTTCAGCACGACCCAAGCTGACGGTGATCATAGACGGATTAACGGCCTGTACCGTACCGTTGATCAGGTCGCCTTCGCGCGAGCTAAATTCGTCAAACAGGGTGTTGCGTTCAGCATCGCGTATCTTTTGCAGAATGACCTGTTTGGCGGTTTGGGCGGCAATACGGCCAAAGTTTTTCGTGGTGCGGTCTACCTGCACCATGACCATATCGCCAAGATTGGCTTCCGGCTCGTAAAAGCGGGCGGTTTCCAGATCAACCTCAGTGCGATCGTCCAGAATGGAATCCACCACTTCCTTTTCAACCATGATGCGCGGGCGCCATTAGAGTCGATCTCTGCCTCTACACGCTGAGATTTGCCGATCCCGGCTTCACGCTGGTAGGCAGAAACAAGCGCATTGCGCAGCGCTTCCAACACGGTATCACGCGGCAGGGCGCGGATATCCGCGATTTCATTGAACGCGAGTTCAAACTCACTTTTCATGGGACTTTACTCTAACTCCCGGACATCTTATGGCGGTGGAAATGTGTGTAAATCTTACCAACTAACGAAAAAGTGGGTCAAAGCCCACTTTTTCTGCACAGATGTTTGGATTGTATCACGGGTAAGGATAGGGATTCAAGACCTGCCTCGCAAAATTGTTATAAAAACCGAAGAGATTTTGCGAGAAATGTCGTTAGCTGCTCCGCGATGGCGCTTTGAGGCGAAAGCCGGTAAAAACAACGGGGAAGCCTGAGCCGAGCGGCGCAGCAGCCATGATGCCAATATCCAATAGCGGTTCGCTGGTGAGATACGCTTGACGGATCAGGTGATATTCGTGGCCGTCGGTTGAGTAGAACACTTCTATAATCGCGCCCTCACGGGTGACCCGCAGCCAGAAATCATCTGGCGCTGCTGGAAGCGGCTGGATTGACCAATCAGAATAGGTTTTGGTCACTACGGCGCTGACATGCGGCACTTCATTGTAAAATTCGATGCCGCATTTGACCCAGTTCGCTTCGTCGAGCCGAATCATTAAGCCTGCTTGATCGTACTGCTCTCTGAATTGGCCCGTGAAACTCACATCAGCGATGAAATCACCAGCAGCCTTCTGAAAATAGAAGTGGCCGTTATCAGCGTATGGGCCTTCTGGCTGTTTACGCCAGAAATCAGTGTTTGGCGCGCTGGTGACATAGATTTTATCGTCTTCAGCGCGCCATTCTGGCGGCGGGTTAAACCATTCCATGCACTTTAACCTACTGCCTCGATAGTCACTTCAGGCGTTGATTCGGTGATCGGCTGTACTTCAATTGTCACCTCTGAACCGTTTGCGCCAGAAGCTTCTTCGATCACACTATCGATCGCGTTTTCATCAATGTTGTCGCCTTCAACCCCGATAACATCTTCAGCGAGATTCGGATCAAGCGAAACCGCTGGCGCAGCGGGGAACGGCGGGAACCGAAGCAGCCGATTCGCGCCCGTATCAACGACATAAACGCTGCCATCATCTGCGACGGCAATACCCCCAACGACGTTGATCTGGCTCAGGTCTAGCGGCTGATCGCTGGGCTGACCAAACGAACCCACGCAGTTGCCCTGAGTATCGTAGACCAATACGCGCCCCGAATCTGGATCGCCAACGTAGAGCAGCCCGCGCGGCTCATCCAGCGCAATGTAGGGGCGGTTGCCTTGATCTTCATACCAACCACGCACATCGAAGCTGTACAAAGGCGTGCCATCCAGCGCGAAAACAGAAATGCGCTGGTTCCACGTATCGGCAACATACAGCCGATCTGAGCCGAGCGCGATGCCCGCAGGCTCGTCTAACTGACCGAGACTGCTGCCCGCAGAACCGATATCGCGAATCCATTCACCTGCCGGCGAATAGACGCGAATGCGCTTATTGCCAGTATCAGAAACGTATACGTTGCCATCTGGCCCGATTTCAACGTCACGCGGGCCCCACAGACCATCGGTTGGGTCTGTTTGTGCTTCAGCGCCAAAAAGGCCGGGCTGACCCCATGCATCCAGCAGCGCCTGCGTCGCCAGATCAAAATTGGCGATGCGGTAATTCCAGGTATCGGCGACCCACAGGTTGCCGCTGGCATCAAAATCAATACCATTGGGGCGATTCAAGGGAAGTGAATCGCTGCTACCGGTCAATTCGCCGGCAAACGCGCCATCGGCATCGTAGACGGCGATGCGGTTGTTAAATTCATCAGCTACGTATACGCCGCCATCTGGCGCAACGGCGATATCCAGCGGGTGGTTCAGCGGCACAGGTTGGCTGGCCGGATCGCCAAAAGCATAATGGGCGGTCAGCACCTGCCAGTTATCTACACACAAGTTTTGCCCAATCTGGCCGGTTGAAGTGACAGTTGTGCCGTCACCAACGCCGAGATTCCAGATTTGCGAGGCGATATCCTTGCGCACGTAAAAATACAGCCGTTCGCCGGGATTCCAGTTGTTGAGGCTGAAATCTTCGCCAGTGGCATTGCCATAGGCAGTAAAGTCGCGATTCAGCCAGATATCCCACAGGCCGCGACGGATGTTCCCTGCGTTGGTATTCGTTGGCGCGAAGTCCCACGCGCCTTGCATACGACCGGCATCCAGATTGTAGTAATTCCAGCTAGGCCACCACATGCGCATGTATTCAAAACGGTAGTAGTTGTCTCCCAGAAGCGGTTCAACGCGGGAGCGAATATCCTGACTGGCATATACCGCGACCACATCGCGTAAAGCGTCAGGGGTGGGGTTATCGCCAAAAAAATGTGGCATTGGTTAAATCGCGGAAATACCAGGTGACCGGCCACGCATTACCGCCCCACGCAAACCGCAAATTCATTTCGCCTGCGGTGCGGCGGCTCAAATCTTCGATTTGGCTCATCATCAGCTTGATGCCCGGCGCGGCGTGAGCATAAACCATGTATTCGAGCGCGTAATCGTAATTGATGAAAGCTGCCATCCATGCAGTACGAGCAGTCATCACAGAAAGACCGAGGAATAGGCCTAAAGCCAGCATTGATCTAAACTGCCGCCAGCCAACTCGTCGGGCGAGTTGATAAATCAATACGCACAGAACGACGCCAATTGCGATTAATGCTAGCCAGAGGTTGCGATTTTGCTGGTTAGCTACCGTGAGGCCACTTACGAGGGGCTGCCATTCATTAAAAACGAAGGGCGAAAGAATCTGGAACAGCACGATCCCTAATGGCGGCAGCAGCAGCAGGAAAATCCAGCCGCCCTGACGGAAACGCTGCCACTCGATGCGGTCAAATATGCGACCAAAGAACCATCCGTGATCAGGATCATCGGCAGCGTCAGGTGGGTTGCCAACCAGGGCATTTTCTCGCCAGCCAGCGTATAGGCGATGAAGATATAGATTGCCCAGAATGAAACGAACAGGGTGAAAGGTAAGCGCCTCAGACGGTTTGGGCCGAAGTATTCGGCGCGGCGTATTTCTTCAATGGTTTGGATGGCTGGCGCAGGATCGGGTGCTTCTTCGAGTGGCACTTCCAGCACTTCGCCCGGCTCTGGAGAGACGCTAATAGCGGCATCCAATTGAGCTTCACGCACACGTTTAGCGGTTAGGCGATCACGGCGGAACGCCCAGAACCCGGTTACCCCGGCAACCATCGCGAAGAAACTGCCGATCATCGGGAAATACTCGTAGATCGGCATGATCACAAGCTGATAGTAATACTGCGGCTGGCTTCCACGTTCAACGCCTTGCTGATCGAGCCAGTAGCCTAAGCTGCCGATCATGCCGGTGAACAGCCCGTTGGGGTTGGTGAACATGGTGGTGAAGAAGAAGGCGAAGATGGAATAGAAAATGGCGGCGCTGATCAGCCAGCGTTTCCAATTCCAGATCAAGCCAAACAGGATCGAGACGGCCATTAAGGGGATGAACGCTAATAAGGTGCGCAAATACCCATCTGGCGAAGTATCTCTTGGGCTAGCTCCGGTTAAGTAAATGGGCAGCGCGGTTAGCCAGGGCAAAACCAGCGTACCCATCAGGATCATGATGTCAAGCTCAGCAAAGCGGCGCAGCGTTTTCCATGTTCCACGCATCACGCTGAGGACTAGCACCGCTGCCACCGCGCCGCAGATCACCCATGTGATCACAACTGGCATCATGGTTTCGGCAGTCGTATCAATGATGTCGTAGTCGGGGTCTGCCTGTAAGGATTCGCTGCGAGAAGGCATTTTGGCGACTTCTTCGCCAACGATGAGGACAGTGGTGACGCCCAGCGTTAACACAATCATCAGCACAATTTCTGGCCATGGAATGCGCGTGCGGGTGCGCCGGAACGCCCAGATGGCAGTACCGATCACGAGGATAATCAATGCCAGCACCAGAACCACAGTCCAGCCGGCAAACATCGAAAATCCAAGCGATGGCGTTGTGGTGGTGATGTTTTGAATTGAGGTTTGTAAATACTCAATACGCGCTTCGATGGTGTCGTAACCTTTAAGCGCGATAGCAATCAGGGCATAAAAAATGAGCGCCAGCACCCCGCCTAGAAGCGCCGGGAACATTAAATGGTAAAAAAGCGTGCGCGCGGGGCGTTTGCGAATGTGCTGGTACAGCCGCACGCCGCAATAAACGGTCAGGAAGAGGCCGAAAATGGCGATATACATGAACGCTACTTCTTTAGAGCCGAGGCTCCAAAGCATGGCAGCGGCGAAAATATAAAGCCAGCGGGCTTTTCGTCGGACGCCTATTGCCCCATCTACATACTGGAAAGTGCACCAGACCATGACCATTGTGGCAAAGATCGAGGGCGTATCTTCACGTATATAGCGATGGTGAAATAACAGCAGCGGTGAAATCAGGATCAGAATGGAGGCCAACAGCGCCCCGGTGCGCCCTAACCAGCGCCGGAAAAGCAGCGGGAACAGCACCATCATTACGCCGAGCACTGCCGGATACAACCGTGAAGTGTAGTCGTTCGCCCCAAACAGCGAATACATGAGCGCCGTGACGTGGAATAGGATTGGCCCGTGCATTAGCGGTGTATGCTGGAAATCGCCATTTTGCGAGAGCAAATACGAATAATAGGTGTGCAAGCTCTCATCATGGCTCATCGTGCGATCACCTAACCCGGCAAAGCGGGTGGCGATGGCGACGATAAAAATCACCACATAAGCGATGAAATACCAGTTTATGATGACGGGCCGGGACAACAAGCGGCTGATCAGGTCAGTACGCTGCGTCTGCGGCGGGGTGTAAGTAGCTGCCATTCGGGTTTACCTCTACAAGTGGTTCCGGGTTGATTCAGCTTCAGGGCGCGTCTGTAGCGCCGATTTGGATAACAGGTGAATAATTTGGTTGTGCAGGCGGGGTTGCCGCCATTGATACATACTCAGTATTTACTGAAACAGAATTTCCTTCTGCGGTGGCGCTGGTGATGACTGCTTCAGTTTCCTGAGACAGAACAGCCAAAGCAACCGGCGTTGGCGGCAGAGGAAGCGACAGCACCAGGCGCTGCTGGTTGATCAGCCAGGGCAGTAAAACGGCAGCGGCAATAATCAGCGCCGCGATGCCAAAGCGGGTAGGGTCTTTCTGCAAAGGCGAAACGCGGGGCTGGCTTAACCCGGTTTGCACTGCTGACCAGATGCTTTCCAGTCGCGGCGTTTCGGCCTGACCAATGGCGGGCAAAAGCTGGCGTAATTCGCCGGTTACTGCGCGCTGCTGTAGGTAAACGCCGTAGCAAGCATCGCAGGTATCAATATGAGAAGCAACCCGCGCGCGCGCCTCACGCGAAAGTTCACGCCCGATATAGCCGGGTAAGAGCGTGCGACATTCACCACAAGTGAGAGAAGATTTTGATTTCATCGTTCCGTTCACTTCAATTATTCTTCGTTCCATACCAGTAATTCATCAAGCAGGCCATGACCATGAACGCCCAAAGTTCCGCGCAGGGTTTCATGACCGAGGCGCACACGGCTTTCGGCGGTCTTTTGTGGGCAGCCCATGACTTCAGCAATTTCGCGATAGGAAAGGCCGTGACCGTAGCGCAGCACTATCGCTTCGCGCAAGCGGGGGTTCAACTCGACCAGCGCTTTTTCTAACCCATCCTTAGCGTGCTGGCGGGCGAGGGCTGCTTCCGGGGTTTCGCTTCTCGGCGCAGGCAGGCCGATATTCAGCAGCACCGTCAAGTCAACCATCGGCACTTTATGTTTACGGTATAGGTTACGACAGCGACAAATGGCAATGGTATACAACCATGTTTTCAAGGAAGAAAGATTGGCATCGAAACGGTACAAATTCTTGAACGCGTAGACGAATGATTCTTGCGTCACATCTTCAGCATCTTCACGGTTCAGCAGCAAGCTATAGCACAGGCGATAAAGGCCGGGCGCGAATAGATCATAAAGCGCAGCGAAGCCTGATTGATCCCCTTTCAGGCAGCGCTGTACAAGTTGCTTCGTCTGTTCAGCATCCAGAGTGCTGCGATTCATATATTGCTGCTTTCACGCATTTGCGGCGCATTACCTTTTACACAGATTATGTCGGATTCCTCACGGAATAGGGTTGCTGTTATTGCTGCCCTGCCAGACATCTTGCCTCAGCCATAGATAAGCAGTTTGGATGCTCTGGCTGTCCTTGCTGGTTCCGCCCACTTCCATTTTAGTCCACCATGACAGCAAATCGGTTAAGGACAGCGAATTCATTGACCACTCGTGGGCTACTGAAAAATCTTGCCCGACGTAAGCCCCGCCCAGATCAGGATGATATTGGAGTCAATAACGACCACTGGGGCGCCCACTGCTTCTGAGGGTTCACGAATGAACACAGCATTCTGAAAGTGGCGGGCTGCCCATGCTACCCGGCTGTTCTGTGCGGTTAATAAGCTGACCGGCATCAGATCAAAGCCGTTAGACTGGCGATCCGCGACTTCATCAAGCGATTCCGTCAACAGGAAAAGATCATTGTTGGTAGCGTTCAGATGCCAGGGTTCAAGCGGGTTTCCGGCATTGGGAACGGCAAGCCGCCAACCGCTGCCTAATGAGGTGACGGCGCCAAAGCACAGCAGCGCCAGGCCGATGCCGCGTAATACTGTCGTTACGTTCCAGAGGCCGGACGCCAGAAAAACAGAAACCGCGCTAAACAGCATCACGACCAGCAGCAAGATCAGCGATGATGGCTCGATAGGCGCTGTCCAGATTTGTCCGGGTGCGCTGTACATCAATGAGCGCGCAACATCGTGAACCGCGAGCGTGAACACCGCCAACAGGGCTAAGGCGATCATGGCGACGGCGAAGCGCGCCCAAACCGGAACGTCCCAGTGAGATGGGGCGGTATCTACACGCAGCAATTCAGCGGCCAGGCGGGCGGCAAGCCCGGTTAGGGGAATGACCGTCCACAGGGCATGGGCGGATGTGCCGCCAGAAAACAATGCTGAGGCCGCGGTACCGGTAAGGAACCAGAGCGCCAGAAAGCGATCTACAAGCGTAAGCCTGTCCTGACGCAGGATCACAATCAGGCCGGAGATGCCCAATATCCAGATGAATGGCTCATAGAAAACAGAAACAAACAATGGGAAGGCAGCAGGCTGCCCCGCATGGCCTAAGAAGCCTTGGATCGTGCCGGTGAGAAGCTCGCCAAGCGCGTTCAACCCTGCTGGATAGAGTACAAAAACGGTTGCCACGAGGAAGACGACCAGCGCAGCAATGGCGACGGCAACTCCCCATGGTATGACGCTGATGAGTGACGGCGTGGACTGCTCGGCAGCTTCTGGTTCCTCAAAGTCAAACCTTCGGGTGCTGGCCGCGCGTTCCCAGCGGATGGCCGCGAAAGCTGAAATTGCTAGCAGCAGCAACAAGACGGGGCCGCCCGCTTCCGCAAGGAAGACCAGCGCGGCTGATGCCGTGATCGCGCCGATGCCGTATGCTCCATGCCGGGTAGCTGACAGGCGGTAGATGCACCACAGCAGAAGCACCGCCAGCCAGAGCGAGATAATGACCGGGCTGCTAAAGCGCGAAGCGGCCAGCAGCGATGGTGAAAAGGCCAGCAGCACCGCGAAAATTGCAGCTTGCGACTTGCCGAGCAGCGGACGGAAAAGCAGCGGGGTAATTACCAATCCGGCGCCGAGCAAGGCGATAGCCAACCGCGCTACAAATTCGCTGCCGCCCAGAGTGGAAAAACTGAACGTTTGCAAAATGAACAGCAGCGGGCTGCTGGCAACCAACGCGCTTCCCGACGCATTAGGAACAGCGGCGCGCCATGCTGCCAGCGCGTTATGGGTTTCGCCACCACCAATCGCTACTGCATTCAAATCTGCCAGACGCAGTACCACCGCCAGCCCCAAAACGAAGGCGTACAGCAGCCATTCATAAGTGATCCCACGAATGCTGATCGGCTGTGCTGGTGATTGGGTTTCAATGACATCCTGCATGGTTCATGTGCTCTTTGTGACAGGCAAGGTTGTGCTTTTAACCTACAATATCTTGAGACGGATTGCTTACCGAAGCCTGATAAATCCGACTGTTGCCAGATTCACAAACCACCGGCAAACGATCACGGAATTTATTTTCGGCTTCCGCGCCATATGCAGCGCGTTCGCTTCGCCAAACATGATGTAATCAATGCCGTAAAAGTCAATAACTTCCTGCGCTGGACGCCAGGTTACTTCGCCAAACAGGCGATCTAGATCAGCATCGCGCGAGCCGGCAATTTCAGCGTAGGTTGTGCCGCGCCACTGGCCTTCGTGTCCCGGCCAGTTTAACAAATTCGGCAGGCCTACCAGCCGTCCGGTGAGGCCAGAAGGCGGGTTGAAGACATCGTAAGAGCCGCCCACGCTGGAGGCGACAACGACATCATCGCCTTGAACGAGATTGCCGAGACACAGCACAACCGCGTAATCATCAGGGTTCACAGAACTTGGCCCACCATCAAGCGTGAGCGCTGTTTCTGCCCCATCAAGCCGCCCGGTTTCATCCATCGTGCGGTATGCGACACCTAATACCGGATAAAGCATACCGAGCGATACTGCTAACAGCGCGAATGCGCCATAAGCGGCTTTAACGACCGGCGGGATAAGGCGTTCCTGAACGATGCCGAAAATAGCGTAGATGCCGAAGGCGGAGGCGAGCGCCCACATTAACCATGCCTGATAGTAGAACTTAAAGACGGTATTCATGCGCGTGCCAAAGTTATCGCGCAGATATAAGAATTCAGGCATAAGCGTCAGGAAAATGCCCGCGCCGATCAGCAGCAGCGCAAAACCGGTTGCGGCGGGGTAGGCATGAGCCGATTCCGCCGTCGCCGCTGTGCCTCTATGAGCGATTGCCGCGGGCTTCAGCCGGGGAAATAGCCGCCCGATGGTTAGCGCCAGCAGCAGGGTGAGCAGCAGCGAGGTGAAGATATGCGTGACGCGCTTGTTTAACAGCTCTGGCAGAACAGACCCCCAACCCCCGTTTTGCCCTACAAAGGCAAGAACTCCGCTGCGGATATCAGGGATTAACCAGCCGATCACCGAGAGGGCAACCATCACCATAATGAATACCCAAAAGATGATGAATGCGCTTTCGAAGCCAAAGCGCCAGTTCATATGCCTTCCGGCGCGCCATGCTTCAAGCCCTAAATACGCGGTGATGAGCAGCAGCAGCGGCCCGAAATGGATGAAGAATTGAGCGAATGAGGTGGGGTGGATTAGGTTGGGCAGAACGCCGCCCAACTGCGAGCGGAACGATGCAAGGAACGGGAAATAGAACAAGATGGAAAGGCTGGCGATAATGACCCCGAGCAGCGCCATGCCACGAATATCTTTGAAAGAGAGCCGCCTGCTGGGGTTGTTGATCAACCGCCGAATCCCATCCGCGCCGATGAGTACCGCCATATAGATCGGCCCATCCCACGTGTTCAGGAAGATTAGCCCACCTAAACAGATGGCATAAAATACAACCTGGCTGGCATCTGGCCGTTTTTTAGACAGCGCGACATTGAGCGCTAGCCCTAATGCGAGCGTTGCAAAGGGCAGCGCCAGCACATGAGGATGGACATCTGCCAGTAAAAAGCTGAACTGAGGAAATTCATCAATGACTTCGCTGCGTGAGCCATCAAGATTACGATCGTTGAGGACGCGCGCGCTGCGGAAGAACCACCAGTAATCCCAGTCCGAAAGGTTCTCTGCCGAGATACTGCGCGGTTGCTGCCGTTCTTCGGCATCTATCGCGGTTAAATAGGCGGCTGAACTGGAATCTGTTTCATACGGAAATTCGATGAGCGGCACTTGATAGTTGCCAAGCAGAATCACGAAAGCGGCGGCGGCTAACCCCGTTCCAATTGCCGCGAACGTGAACCCTTCACGCTTTACCGAGCGAACCATATTTGTGACGACACCAAAGGCCGTTAGACCGGTGAGCGCAAATAACAGCGCAATCGTCAGGTTGAAGGCGATTGTGCTGGTGATGCCGCTCAACATGGCAAGCATGGCCGCGATCACATAGCCAAAATAGTAGTAGCTGATGGCGTAACCAGCCATCCAAGGATCGTTAGGCGGGAACGCTTCGCTGCGCATAGTGGCGCTGATGAACGCCAATTCCATCGGTTTTTCGGTTGCCACCAGCCCGTTTTGGTGTGCGCGAACCAGCGCCCATGCGAAAAACAGGCCGATAAACAACAGTTCGGCAGCGATGATGATAGAACGGTTTTCCCGCCACCATGCGCGCAAGTCAATTTTCGACCCTCTAAAATAGGCGATCAACCCGATCACTAACACAATCGCCCAGGCCAATAACATGCCGCCAGTGCTGTTTTTGAGAAAGCCGAGAATGCCCAGCAGCCAGTAAACAAAAGCGACCAGCAGCACGCCCGCCGCTTTCGACAGGGTGTAGCCTTTATCGGGCAAACTGCCGAGTAAGCGCATTAACAGTGGGAGCGCTGCTAACCCGGCCACTGTAACCAGCAGCCACCAGCTTATGAGTATTCCGCCTTCGCGGGCGAGCCAATCACCAATCATTAGCCAACATCCAGTTGTGCGGCGTCAAAGTCTGCGGCATGGTTGACGCGATAAATGGTGGAATCACCACTTTCAAATACCGGTTCTAGCAGCCCAAGCTCAACCATTTCCGGGAATTTTGCCAGCCCTACATCGCCAGTGTATGCGCGTTCAAGGTTGCCGACGATCACATACTCAACGTTATAGTGCTGCAAAATCTGCCATGCAGCGGCAATATTCGCGGTTTCATAGAATGCATTCACGTTGGCGTTGCGAAATTCAACCATGCGCCCGAAGGGATCAAGCGTGCGCTGTTGTCGCTGGTGGAAATTCCAGCCTTGCACCGCAGGCAAGCCCGTATATATCGAAATACGGCTGTTCCAGCGGTATTGAGTATCGTCGCCAAGCCCTTCGATGATGGTGGGCGACCCCTGTACGTTTTCCTGAAGCCAGCGGATCATGGCGTAATCGTCAGCAAGCTCGAATGGCATGCGGTCAGGATGCACAGCGCTGACATCAGAGTCGCCTTCATAGCGTCGTGCCAGCGTCATAAATTCCATGCCATCTAGTGTGAGCGGATATTCGGCCTTCGTGCCATCGGCATTGGTGACGGTATCCATACGGAAGGTGGCTTTGCCACGAGCAGCCATCACCGGGAACAGGGAGGCAATCGCAATCAAGCCGACGAGGATAACCGTCCAGGGAACACGAATAAACCAGCGCCAGCGTTCGGAAGCCGTCCAGAGTATGGATAACGCCACGCCGCCAACGATGCTGAACATCAGCCAGACCTGAATGTAGAATTTGAAGACGGTGTTCTGGCGACCAATATCGCCATCCAGCACAATGTATTCCACACCCAGAGTTAGCGCCAACGCCAACCCGACCAGCGCCAGCAAGAACTGCATGATCCGTGATTGACCCTGCCTGAAGAACAGCATACCAACCCAGAGGATCATGGGTAGGGCAACTAACGTGACCTGATAACTGGCGGAGGCCAAAAGCAGCGCGCCGACGATGATCGCAACGATAATGAAGAGCGCGGCAATCAGTAACGCCCCCGTGCCACGCAGCATTTTAACGGTGACGCTGTGCAGCCATCGCCCCGTATCCCACACCAAAAATGACAGAATCAGGAACAGGAACAGGCCATGAATATCGAAGTAGGCCCACAGCGGGGTTTTGCCATCCGTCCACAGGCGAATGCTGTTGTAGGTAGAGGAATACCAGGTGGTATAGGGTAGGGTAGCGATAAACGTGATCGCCACAAAGCCGCCAATGCGTACAATGTAATCGTTGACTGACGCGCGGCGGATGCTTTTCCACTTCAGCCACCAGGCAAAGCTCAAGCCAGCAACGCACAGCACCATGTAGGTGATCCAGTCCCACGTATTGGTGGCACGCAGCATTCCAACGACGATTGCGCCTAGTACTAACGCCGCAAATTGCACTCTGCGGCGGCGTGTATCGCGCCCTGCCAGCAGCACTTCATTGAGCAGAAATGCGAAGATCAGCATTTGCATGGGCAGCGAAATCATATGCGCGTGCATATCGGCGTAAATGAAGGTGAAGGCGGGCATTTCTGTGATAGCCTGGCCTTCAACGCCGGGGGTTTCGGCTAAGACCCGGCTTGGCCCCCAGAACCAGCGGTCAGGGCTAACATAAAGTTCCTGCCCACCAATGACCCGACCAATGCCGTTGATGACGCTGGATGCCTGATCGCCGAACACCGAAAGTTCATAGCGAAGGCGGTCGAGTGGGTTATTTGCGTCTGCCTGCTCGAACAGGGTGAGCATGGTGGCATCATCAGGCGGGGTGCCGTCATGCTGGCGAGTATATTCGTCAATAAGAAACTGCGACAAGCCGCGTGGTTGCGCATAGCCGCCAGCATTGGCGAGGGCGGTTAAGGCGACGCGCGGCGTATCCAGGTTGCCGAGGAATACACACATCACCAGCGCGGCGATGCCCGCCAGCCATGGGCTGCCTAACTTGCGAATTCGGCCATCAGGCAGTTTATGGGCAAAGGCTTCGGCGGCGGTGAACGCAACTGAGAATGCGCCGATGCCAGTCAGCGCAAAAAGCGTCGGCAAAATCAGATTGAAGGCAATCGAGGGCAGCATCTTGAGCAGCAGCACTGGCGTGCCCACGATCACGAAACCATAGTAGTAATAGTTGATGAAACCGCCTGCATACCAGGGGTCATAAGCGGGGAACACGGTGCTGCGCAGAACGGCGTTGAAATAGGCGAAATCCATCGGCTTTTCGCCGCCGAAACTGTCATGCCAGAGATCGGGATTGATAAGACGATAACCGACCATGATCAGATACAGAACGAGCGTGATGATCTCGATTAGCGCCAACCGCTTCCAATGGCTTTTCAACCACGTGCCGAATTCTGCGCGTTTGCGCCACCATACCCACACGCTGAACAGGGCTAAGGCGATCATTGCGCCGATGATCCCTGTCTGTGACCAGACCGGAATTTTCAGGCTTGCCAGCACCCAGACCACGAAACTGACCATGAAAATGCCGGCGAATTTGGCGAAGGCATAGCCGCGATCAGAAAGCCGGGGGAACAGGGCAAATAACAGCGGGAAGGCGATCAGCCCGAACAGGAAGATTGCGCCGTACCACGCCGCGACGGAAACGATCATGTTGGTGTTGATCAGGCTGGAACTGTCGAAACGCTCTGACCAGGTGCCACCCTGCTGCTGAGTTTGCAGGTCTTGAGGGGTGAGCATCAGGGCGGTGGGCGCTTCATCAGCTTCCTCTGTGCTCCAGGTTTGGATGCCGGCAAGCTGCAAATTGCAGTAGTACAAATCCATGTCTTCAGGGCAACTGTTGTATGGGCTGGCATCGTACACCCGCGCCAATGGAATCGCGCCAAGAATTTCCCGCACCTGCGCTGGATCGTAGTTCTCTCCGCGTTGGAAGATGAAGACGACCGGGTGATCATATACGCTGAAGGCTTCTTCAGATTCAAACTCGTTGAGCAGATCGCCGCCGCGATAGCCATTATAGGTAGGTAAATACTGATCGCTGACGCGCAAGGGGCCAAGTTCGTAAGTTTCCTGGAAGGTGGCTACCAGATCGTAGCCCAGTTCGCCAGCAAACAGCGCGCGATAATATTCGTTGGTTAGCGGCCAGCGCAGGGTGTTGCGATTTAGCGTGTCATAGAAGCGGTTGCTGCTGATGGCGATATAGTCGCTGTCATCTAAAGAGCGCAGCAGTGCTTCCAGCTTCTCTGGCCCATCCTCGTAGACAATATCCTGCTCGTAGCCGTTGACGAAGCCCCACCAGGGATCGCGTCCATCGCAGGAACGACCATCGTTGATCAGGCCTGGCGGTGGATCATCGGCAAGGGTGACGCCATCGGGCGGGGTACACACCTTCGCCGGAACCGGGTCATCCCACGCGCCTTCCCAGGTGAAAATGGTGCCGCCGCTAATGACCGGGCCGCCGCTGATCAATTCCACATTGAAGTTAAATTCGTCGCCTGCTTGAACTTCTAACGGCTCGTCCAGCATGATTTCGAGCGGGTCGCCAGTGATGTGTGTATCACGGGTCAGATTTTGATTGATAGTGGCAGTAGCGACTACTTCACCATCGGTAGTTGTAATTTGAATTTGCAGCACTTCATTTTCGGGATCGTCGAGGGGATCGCCCAGATGCGGCGCGAAAATGCTGCGAATCACGCCAGTCGCAGGGGCGGTGAAGCGCTCGCTTGAGGTTGGCGAGCTTTCATCGTAGCGCGTTACTTTATTGACCAGATCGTCCGGATCAGCGCCGTAACGGTTAGGCACATCAATATTGATCAGCGGAATCTCACGGGTTTCGTACTGCCCGTGATTCATACTCACCAGCGCATCGCCATTGCCATCCGGCGTTTCTACACGCATAGAAAAATCGCCGGGAACGTTGTCCCACACCCACCAACCAGCTTGCACGCGGGTGAGCAAATTGCGATACACGTTGGTGTACATGGCCGCCCACAGCAGCGTGAAGCCGACTACACCTACCAGCAGTCCCCATGCCGCCCCTTTTCGCAGGGTGAACCCAGTGATCCCTTTTGCCAGCGCTTTGACCCGCGCGTTCTGGATCAGGGTATACATAGCCCACGCAGCGAGCACCACCAGCGACGAATAGAGCGGGATGAAGTAGCGCATGGTCATGACCCAATTGCGCCCCATGTACCCGAAATAAACGGCGATCCATGCCAGCAGCAGGATGTTCAGCGTTGCGCCTTTTTTACCCCGGAAAATGCGCACGATCGCCCACACAAAAGCCGCCCATGCGGTTAAACCAAGCGGCAAACCCATGCCCCACATGACCATGTTCCACCACGGGAACACGTATGAGGTGCGGGATGCCCACTGGAAGTTTGGCGGGCTGTCGGCCTGGCCGCTGACGAGGCTTTGTGCGGTAGCAAGGTCTTGCAGGAAACGCGGGTTTGGCGTGAGGCCAAAAATGCCCGGCCCCATAAAGGCGTAAGGATTCGTGAGGCGGAAAGCGATGATCGTCGCCAGACCTGCCAGCACCAGCCCGAAAAAGTGTTTTGAGATTAGCTTTTCGCGGATGCCGGGCAGCGCATGGCGATCAAACGCGGGAATCACCTGAAGGATGGCGGCAAGGAAGATCAGCCCGACCAGCGGCAGCAGGTTGATGCGGCTTGCCAGCGCGAAACCGAAGAACACGCCGAAAAGCACATAGTCTCGCAGTTTTCCCTGCCGCTGCACGCACACAGCGAACAGGATTGTGACTGCCGTAAACATGTTGCTGATCGCGTCAGTTGTGGCAAAATGCCCCAACTGAATCGAAAACACGGTGGCGGCATACAGCCATGCCGCAGTTAAGCCAACCCATTTGTTGTGTAGGCGCAAGCCGATGCAAAACGCCACCAGTACAATCGCGGTTTCAGCCAGCGCAGACAGGTATCGCCAGATCAAGTGGATGCCGTCGTAGGTGCGCCACTGACTGCCCGTGTATTCGCTCATGGTGGGGTCAGATTGCACGCTGATGTTATGCGCCCACCATTCGGAAATGGGGATGACCGCTTCAGCAGTGCCAATTGCCATGAACAGCGGCAGGGTGCCATATACATACATGCCGTGACCGGGATTGGCGTTATGCGGGTTATAAGGCGAACATAAGGCGTCAAAGTAGCTGCCCAGACCGCCGGTGGCCGGATAACGCTCTACGCAAAGCGCAACCTGTTCCTGAGGTGTGATCGCATCTGCGCCGCTATCGCTGGGGCTTAGCCGGTAGCCCAACCCCTGTGCCACATCGGTGAGAAAACGTTCATCAGGATGAAGATGGGTAAAGTCGTCCCAGTTCAGCCCGACGAAGCGGAAGTAACCACCGACAATCATGGCGGCGAATAACAGGATAGCGACCAGCATGTTAGCGCGTGAAGCTGCGCGCGTATGAGTTGGCACACTTGCCCCGACAGTTTGTGAATTGATGTTAATGGTTCCGGCTGTTTGCATGTTTTTCCTGAGCGCGCTGGGGAATGCGCGTTTAACCCCTTGTTTTACACGCGCGCATCAAAAATTCCTCAGCAGGCGTGCGGTTGTATAGAAATGTGAACAGAAATCAGCCTTAATGACTTCTGCTAACCAGCGCAAATTTACCCTGATGGTTCGTCCAATGTCAGATCGAGAAAGGCGCGATAGCCTTCTTCGCCAAGCGCTGGAACCCTAAAGATGCGATATACATCTTCAGGATGTGAAGTCGTCATCTCTACCCACGTACCGGTTGGGAAGATCATTTGCAGCCACTCTTGCGTCACCTCATCTTGCGCCGCATAGAAGAACAGCAGATCGCGGTTCACATCCAGCGCAAACGGCGCTGGTTGATTCGGCGCGTTTTCAAGCCATGAGGGAACATTGCTGAGAGATGGGATACCATTGGGGAATGCGGGCATACCGGCAGCGTAAGCCAGCGCCCGATGATCCCACCAATATGGATAATTGATCACGAAGGCGTTACCCCATCCGCCCACATTTTCGGCAAAGCCGCGCAGCACTTCGGCGGCATCGCTGTAAGGCAGCGAGCTGTTTCGGTAGCTGGTTACATACTGATCAAAATAGCGCACGTTATTGACAGCATAACTTCCTGCGATTAGCGCTGCTGCCGCGATCAATGCCACAATCCAGCCTATGGTTCCGCTGATCACCCTGGCGATGCCGCGCAGCAGCAGAGCGAAGGACAATCCTGCAAGCAAATACACAATCGGCAGCGTGCCGCTCATTCGCGTAGCGCTAGGGTTTTCAATCGGATAGGCGATGGAAAATGCTGACGGAAGAATCATGATGATCAGGAAGACCGGCACCAGCCAGGTCATGGCATCGCGCCGGCGTATCATCCGTCCGATCCAGGCGGCCACACCAACCACCAGCAGCCCGCCGCTGATCGGGTCGAACGCGGGTTCATTGGGGGCATTGTTGAACCATGCAACATCCCCCTTCCAGTTATACATAAGCAGGGCATTCCGGATGTTGCTCAAGAACACCGGTATATTCTCATTAAAGGCGGTCAGGCGCTCTTGCAAGGTGGCCGCGCGATAGACCAGCACGCCGTTCTCATCAGTGGTTTGGGTGATCTCGTCGCCAAACAGCCTGCCAGAAGTGCGCCGCCAGTAATCTTCAGGGTATTGCAGCGAATAGCTGAACAGAGGCAGGTAAATAACGAACGCGACGACGCCTAAGGCAATCAGGTTCAGCACCAACCGCCGGGTGTTCTTCGTGCCGATGGAAAACAGAATGGCAATGAGGCCGCCAACGGCCACTACCAGCGGGATCATGCGGAAGGCCTGATAGGTATACAGCCCGAAGCCCAGCGCTAATCCGGCGTATAGGAAGTCTGTGCGGCGGTTGTAGCGCAGCGCCCGCGCGAAATACAGCGCGAATAGGGCGGTGAACAGCGGCATCAGCGCGATACGTTCGCCCAACCGGCTGATGACTATATGCCAGAAACTGACCGTAACCAGCGCGGCTGCCGTCAGCCCGACCAGCGTGGCAAGCTGTTTTTGTTCGCGCCCGACAATCTCCCTTGCCATGAAGAAAATGACAGGGATGGTCAGAATGCCTTCAATGACGGTGAGCAGTTTCAGGGTATCGAAATTAATGCCCAGTCCGGGCACATTTGCCAGCAGCGAGAATAGATAAAACTGGGCTGCTTCGCGCCCGCCATTCGCCCCAAAAAATACGGAGTTTTCACCTAGCGAAATGTTGAAAACATCGCGCAGCATTTCAACATGGTCGCTGGTCATTTCTGG
>LMZS01000100.1 GCA_001567085.1 Chloroflexi bacterium OLB15 | reverse complement strand
CTAAAACTTTGAGCAGCGGGCCAAGTGAAAGCAGCCACGCACCCGCCGCCAGCAGCAGCCACAGGCGCGCCGGCTTGAAGCGTATCGCCCCGGCCAGCGCTAAAGCCGCCGTGAAAAGCCCCAGATAGCCCGCGCCTTCAAACGGATCAACGCCCAGCGCCGCGCGGTTATAGCTGAAATTGGCGTACAGCGGGTTATAGAACGAAGGCGATACCGCCGCCAGCAGATCGGCGCTGAAGCGTACCGCCGCATCTTCACGAAAGGCGGCAGGCGCGTTGACCGTTTCTGCCAGCGCGGGCAAGAGCAGCGGCAGGGCGAACAGCCCACCGAGCAGGATGCCAGCGAAGCCGCGCCGCAGCGCGCGCCAATCCCGTTTCCACAGCCACCCGCCTAATGCCAGCAGCGTAACTGGCAGCGTCAGGTAAAACAGCAGCAGCAAATTGCCCATCAGGCTGGCAGCGAATAACAGCGCCACCAGCACGATCTGCGCGATCAAGCTGCGGCGGCGGGCGAATGGCGCTTGCAGGCGCAGCAGCGCCCACACGTAAAACACCGCCGGATACAGAACCAGCAGGCCAGTATGCCCGATTCCCAACTGCCCCCATAACGTCGGCGCCAGCATGAAGATCAGTCCGGCGAGCAGCGGCGGGAAAAAGGGGGGATCAGCTGCCGTGTTGGGCGGCGCGTTGGCGGGAATCTGCCGCAGCAGCCAGCGGCTGAAGCCGAACATCGCCAGCCCGTTCAGCGCCAGCGTAAACAGCGCGGTCAGGTTATGGGCGGCGGGCAGCGGCAGGATATACAGCAGCAGCCATTGAGGGAAGGATTGCAGGGGGATGCTGAGCAGCCACGCCGATGATAGCCCGTCAGGGTACAGCAGCAGCGGCTGCCGCCAGAAGATGCTGAGATCGCCCGCCCGCAGGCCAGCATGAATCGCCCAGATATGGCGGATATACTCGTAAGTATCGCCAAACGGGTGGCCGATCAGCCGGCTGTTCAACTCGCCGATCAGCGGATAAGTGATCAGGATCGCCAGTGCGAGATAAACGCCAAAAGCGATCAGGTACGGAGTTATACGGCGCATGGTGGCAAATTATACGTCCCACGCCGGAATAGAGATATGTTCTGTTAATCTCTCGGCACAGCCTGCGCCAGCGCTTCCCCTAGATTGCGCGCTTCCACCAGCTTAACGCCCTGCGGAATATCCGGCATCCGGCGGCGCAGTTTGGGGATGATCACCCGCTTGAAGCCCATTTTTTCAGCCTCACGCAGGCGCGATACAAGCTGCCCTGCCGCGCGCAGCTCTCCACTCAAGCCGATTTCACCGACAAAAGCCATGTCTGCCGGAAGCGGCTTGTCATAATAGCTGCTTGCCAGCGCCAGCGCCGCCGCCAGATCAGCAGCAGGTTCATCCACCTTCAGGCCGCCGATCACATTCATAAAAATGTCCTGCTCGTGCAGCTTCAGCCCAAACCGTTTGGTTAGCACCGCGCTGATCAGCAGCAGGCGGTTAATGTCCATGCCGTTGGGCGTGCGGCGCGGGTTGCCAAAGCTGGTCGGGCTGGTCAGCGCCTGCACCTCCACCAGCAGCGGGCGCGTGCCTTCCATAGTCACGGCAATCGCGGTTCCGGGGGCATTGGCGACGCGTTCAGCCAGAAATGCTTCGCTAGGGTTAGGCACTTCCAGCATACCTTCGCCGGTCATTTCAAAGACGCCTATTTCGCTGGTGGCGCCAAAGCGGTTTTTCACGCCGCGCAAGATGCGGTAGGTCTGGAAGGGATCGCCTTCCAGATACAACACGGTATCCACAATGTGCTCCAGCACGCGCGGCCCGGCAATTGCGCCTTCTTTGGTCACGTGACCGATCAAAAACACCACCGTTCCGCTGGCTTTGGCGAGGCTTTGCAGCCGTGAAGCGCATTCGCGTACCTGCGACACGCTGCCCGGTGAAGACTCGCTTTCTTCGGTGTACACGGTCTGAATTGAGTCGATCACCAGCATCATCGGCTCGTAACGCCGAACATGCTCCATGATCGATTCAAGGTTGGTTTCAGTGATCAGATACAGATCAGAGGCGCTTAACCCCATACGATCCGCGCGCATTTTGATCTGGCGAGCGCTCTCTTCACCGCTCACATACAGCACCCGCCCGGCGGTGTTTGCCAGCGCCGCGCTCACCTGAATCACCAACGTGCTTTTGCCGATGCCGGGATCGCCGCCGATCAGGGCGATGCTGCCGGGAACCACGCCGCCGCCCAGCACCCGATTCACTTCTTCCATCGGCACCAGCACGCGCGGCGCATCTTCCATCGTAATGCTGTCTAACGGCTGTGGCTGCATCGCGGGAAGCCCTAACGGGCGCGAGCGCGCCCCACCGCTGCTTGAGGAGGGTTTGGCAATTTCCTGCACTTCCTCAACCATCGTGTTGAATTCGCCGCAGGAGGGGCAGCGCCCCATATAGCGCGGGGTTTGCCGCCCACAGTTGGAGCATATGTAAAGCGTGCGCGTTTTAGCCATGAAGGTTCAATCTCAAGAAGATTAGAACAAACGGTCTATTCAGTATACCACTGCTTGACGTGTTCCAGCCAATCTGGAGCGCTGGCGCTTACGCCGCTGGCAAAGAGCAGCACCCGTTTTGCTATCGCGCTGTCCAGATCAGTTACGCCGCGTTCAACCAGCGCAATTAAATAGGAGGCGTAACCTTTCTCGCCCATAGCCACCAGCAGCGCCGCGCCGGTACTAATACGCAGCTCGGCATTGGCTTTTTGTTCAGCAATTTCCAGAAATTCGGCGGTGCTTTCCCATCCGGAAATAGCGTTCATTTCAGCGTCCAGCGATTGAGCAAAGCTCAGTTTCCAACCCGCAAGCACAGCATCGCTTTCGGCGATCAGCGCTTTTAACGCCGTGTTTAATGCCGGCAAACGGGCATCTTCCCGGCGCTGCACCAGCGCGCTGGCAATTTCTGATGATTCAGAATCGGTGATATGAATATTATGGGCAGCTAAGGGGCGCTTCCACTGGCGCAGTACCACCGACAGCAGTTCTTCCAGTGGGGCACTTTCATAAGCGGCAGCGCGCCGCGTTTCACGGTCAGAGAGCATATCTTAGAATGACGCCGTTTTCTGTAGGGGCAGGCCTGAGCGCGCCCCTCACATATTTTTCAGGTAACTTGATGATAATCGAAGCCTGAAAGCCATAGCAATTTTCGTCAGGGTAACTCAGGACGATCCATATCCATACCCACAGGCGCGCTTACGTGTATCTGCCTGCCGCTGATTATAATTCACCGGCCTGTTGTTACCCACGCCATCACCGCCATGATCCCGCGCAAATTGCGCTCAACTTCGGGATTATTCCATGATTGCAGTTCCACATCTGCCGAAGCGATGCCCAGCCCATCCACCCAATTCGAGGCCGCGCCGTTGACCGGGTAGGCAGTGAAGGGCGCGCCAGTGCGATAGCCCGCCGCCTCGCCATAAATTTCAGCCATCGTGTCGCTGTCTGCAAAGCCCTGCGCGCAGTCCCCCGCATACACCCCGTTCGCCGCGCTGTGGTAGAACAGGGCAACCACTGGCTGAAGCTGTTCGATATAGCGTGCAGCAGCCTGCGTTTCTGGCTCGCTGAAGGGGGAAGCGCCGGGATTGACGCGCTGTTCGCGCCAGTAGGCTTCTTCAGACCAATCGCAGCCCCAATTGCGATTCAGATCAGCCCCATTCATGTTGAAGCGTCCGGCGGCGGTGCGGCCATAGGGCAGGCCGTCGGGGTTCAGCGCGGGGATAAAAATCAGGCTGACCGCAGGATCAATATCCGCAGGATTGGCGGCGAAATAGTCCATCAGCCCGGCGATCAGTTCAACCGTATTGGCTTCCCAGCCGCCATGTATGCCACCCACCAGCAAAATGATACGGTCGCCGCTTCCAAAGCGCCGCGCAAAGATCGGCCTGCCTTCGCCCGAATAGCCGATGATTTCGTCGTTCAAGCCCGGCTGCGGCACCGGATAGGGCGATACTTCCGTATCTGGCATGTCGCCAGTGGGAAGCGCCAGCGTCAGGGTGCGCGTAGGGGTGATGGTCACTCTGGCGATCTGCGGGATAACGGCTGGCAGCGTGGGCAAAGGCGTTGGCGTATACGTCTCGGTGGGGGTGACGCGCGTCGCGATCTGGCGCGGTGCTGCGGTGGGCAGGGCAACTGCTGGCGCTGCGGTAATGGATGGCGCAGGGGTTGTGGGACTCACCGTTGGTGTCGCAGTTTGGCAACCCGCCAGCCACATGCCTATAATGAGCATGCTGAACAGCGCAGCATTTCGTACTACAGGAGGTCGTACGATGATTGGGGGTTGGAGTCGCCGGGCAGCTATCATGCTGTTGACTTTATTACTGCTTGCGGCAGTCAGCGCTTGCCGGGAACGCATTCCGCAGGTTATTGAAATTCCCACGCAAATGGTCTTGCCGCCGCCCACCGAGATTCCGCCGAGCGATACCCCGACGCGGACGCCCTTTCCGACCTGGACGTTCACCTTCACCCCTAGCCATACGCCAACCTTGACCCCCAGCTTTACGCTGACGCCTTCAAATACTTATACGCGAACGTTCACGCCAACGTTTACCGATACGCCGACGTTTACCCTGACGCCATCGCCCACGCTGACGCCTTCAGAAACATTGTTCCCAACCTTAACGCCATCGGATACGCCAACGCCTTCAAACACGCCAACGCCGCGCCCAAGCAGAACGCCGCGCCCAACGATTCAGCAGGACACGCCAACGCCCTTCGGCGGCGTTTCGCCAACCTTCACCTTGCAGCCTGCGCCAACCATTTTTAGCTTTACGGCTAACCAGAATTTTGTGCTTGCCAATACGACCGTGCTGCTAAGCTGGTCAAGCGATGGGCAAGTGGCGCGTTTAGAGCAGATTGATGCTTCTGGCAGCGCAATATATCAGTCTATCCCCGTGCCACCCAACGGGCAGTATTCAATTCTGGCGCAGTCTACCTCGTCCAGCCAACAGGTGATTTTCCGCCTGATGGTTAGCACAAACGGCATCGTCACAAGTTCGCAGCCGGTTGTGGTTGGCATCACCTGCCCGGCAAACTGGTTTTTTGGCGATCAATTTGCCCCGGCGGGTACAGGTTGCCCCGCTGCTGTTGGCGCCATCGGGCAGGGAGCGTTCCAGCGCTTCGAGCGCGGCTTTATGGTATACATCAACGCTAACGGCCTCAATCGCATCTGCGCCGTGCAAGATTCAGGCAGCGCCTATCTGTGCATGGGCAACGGCTGGGATGGTCACAGTATCAACACATCGCCAGCGCCAAATGGCGGGCCGATTCCCGCGCAAATGTTCAACTGGGCGTACTATAACACCCTCGGACTCGGCGGTACGTGGAACAGCGTCATCGGTTGGCCGGTGATGGATATCGCGGTGGGTGACCGCACTATTCAATTTGAAAATTCACTGGGCTGGGGCAATCCTTTCTTTGTAGATACTGCCGATGGCACGGTGGTGCATTTTAGCGGCGGCGACAGCGGCACCTGGGTGCGTGTACGGTGATACGCGTCGGGTTTTCTTCATTCCGGCGGATGGCCTCAGCCTTTGGCGATCTATGGCGGCGAGATGCCTCTCCGGCGTGACTTTCGCCCGTTAATCTTCGCGCTGGCGCTGCTGGCGATCACCACGCTGCCTTATGTGATCGGCTTCGCGCAGCAAAATGATCAGTGGCGCTTCAGCGGTTCGCTTTTTGGCGTAGATGACGGCAATTCATATCTCGCCAAAATGCGGTTTGGCGGGCGCGGCGAGTGGGATTTCTCGCTGTTCTATACCACCGAACCGCATACAGGCGCGGCGCTGGTATTTTTGCCCTACATTCTGCCGGGGCAAATCGCCGGGCGGCTTGTGCCAGAAACCGAACCAGCGCATACCACCGCCATCCTGATCCTCTGGCAACTCATGCGCCTCGCTTTTGACGCGCTCTACCTCTGGATGCTGTGGCGCTTCATTAGCGCCTTTTTAGCGCAGCGAAATGCCCGCTTTGCCGCATTTGTGATGGCGAGTATTGGCGGCGGCGTTGGCTGGATACTCCCGTTCATCGGCGGCGGCCTGCCCCCGGAGTTTTATATTCCCGAAGGCTTCAGTTTCCTGATCATCTTAGGCTTGCCACATCTGGCGCTGGCGCGGGCGGCCATGCTCGGCGGTTTTCTGGCTTTATTTGCCGCTCAGCGCCGCTCAGAAAAACGCGCGTGGATACCCTATGCGCTGCTTGCGGGCTGCTGTTGGTTGATTACGGGCATGAGCGTGCCGTTTTACTTTGGCGTGATCTATGTGCTGCTAGGCATGTGGGGATTGCTGGTTTGGCTGCGAAACCGGCAGTTCCCAACGGCGCTGTTCCTGCGCTGCCTGCTTGCGGGGCTGATAACGCTGCCTTTTTTCGCTTATTACACGCTGGTTTTCGGGCAAAATCAGGTGTTTTCCGTCTGGTCTGCTCAAAATCAGCTTCCCTCACCCTCGCCGCTGGTCTATCTGGCCGCGTATCTCTTGCCAGCTATTCCCGCAGCGGCAGGGACAGTTTACGCATGGCGGCAGGGGCGAAGCGAAACCCGCTGGCTGCTGCTCATCGCGTGGGTAGTCGCCGCCTTTACGCTGGTCTACCTGCCGATCAATGTGCAGCGGCGTATGCTGGAAGGGGTTATCGTGCCGCTGTCGCTCCTGGCTGCCTGCGGCCTGATGAACTGGGCAGGTGAACGCGCCAGACGGCACGTTTTTGCGTGGATATGGGTAGGCGCAACGACGATTCCAGCGGTACTGCTGCTGGTGGGGACGCTGAATACCGTCCTTAACCCGCAGATGCCGGTGTTTCGCCCTGCCGCTGAAGTAGCGGCGCTGGAATGGCTGAACCGTAACGCCGCGCCGGGAGATGTGATCTTGGCTTCTTTTGAAACCGGCAACGCCATCCCCGTTTACACGCATTTACGCAGTTTCATCGGGCATGGGCCTGAAACGCTTGAGGCTGATCGCAAAGCCTTACAGGTAGAAGCATTGTTTAGCGGCACAATGACCGATGAACAGCGGGCAGCACTCCTCGCGGGTGGGGGCTGCCTACAAAACTTCCCGGATTTGTGCGGCGATCCGCTGAACTGGCTGATCTTTGGCGAAAGCGAACGGCAGATGATGGCCGGTGGCGAAGATGCCTTCCGGCGAATGCTGGCGCGTGAAGGCTGGCGACAGGTCTACAACGCTGATGGCTGGGAAATTTATGAACGAATCCCGCCGGTTGGCGGCCAGCCCCCTAATCCTTAGCCGCGCCCCCTCAACTGATCTTCTCCTCGCTTGGTTTAGCGAAGATGATGCGCCCCGCTTCTTTGTTGATTAGCTTGGTCACTTCCACATAGATCGTGCGATCCATATAGTGCTTGCCGTGTTCGACAATCACCATCGTGCCATCTTCAAGATAGCCTACGCCCTGATCTTGCTCGCGGCCTTCCTGTAATACGCGCAGCGGGAAAACTTCTCCGGGGATATACGCGCTGCGTACCGCGTTGGCAAGGGCATTGATGTTCAACACTTCTACGCCCTGCGCTTTGGCAACCTGATTCATCGGGAAATCTATCGTCAGGATCGGCGCTTTGAGCCGCAGCCCCAGCGCGATCAACTTGTCATCTACCTCGTTCACCTCTTCAACATCATCATCAATGATCCGGAATGCGAGAGTAGGATCGCGCTGAAGCTCGTTCAGCTTGGCAAGGCCGCGCCGCCCGCGATTGCGCCGCTGTGGATCGGATGAATCGGCCACGCGGTGCAGTTCGCTAATCACGAAGCGCGGCACCACCAGCGACCCGCCGATGAAGCCCGTGCGGGCAATATCTACGATCCGCCCGTCAATCAGGATGCTGGTATCCAGCAAGTACTGTGAGGTTGAGGTTCCACTGGCGGCGGCCAGGGCTTTTGAGCCGATGCCAAACCACTCGTTCATAAACCCCACACTTCGCGCGAACGGTTGCGGAACAGCGAAGTGAACACGTAGGCCAATACCACCGAAAGAATCGCCGGAAACCAATCACCCAATAACTGCGGCAGCAGCGAAAGGGGGTAAGCCAGCAGCAGCGCTAGCAGCAGCCCCAGCAGCAGGCCGACGACAGTGGTAAACAGCACTTCAATTGGCTGCTCGTTGATGGCGCGGCTGAGGCGGCGAACCGGGCGCACCGTCAGCCAGGGCGTCAAGATCAGGCCGAAGAGGATGCCGATCAAGCCGAAGAAGAAGGAAACAACCAGATCATCAAGGCGCAGCGAGTCGGAAATTTCAACGCCTAAACGCGCGCCGATGATGGCAAATACAACCATCCCGACGATGCGGGATATGAAATCAGCAGTCAACATGAGAACGGCTCCATGTATGGCCGCGACCTGCGCGATAAAAAGGGCTGCGCGGGTTGGCGGCGCGTAGAGAACAACAACAGCGAATGTTTTATGTGTTGGCGAAAACTTGCCGCCAGCACACCCAACGGTGAAAAATAATATGTGTAGCGTATCACGAACTTACCTGAAATGGAACAAGATCGCGGCATGGGTAGGTGAAAACAACCGCATGACTCGCTACAATCAGGCCTGCGAAAGATAAGGAGGCAATCATGCGCGGAGCAGATGAACTGCAACGTGATGTTGAAACACTTGCAGAGGAATATGCCGCCTTAATTGGTGGTGTGCAGGAAGATGGCTATATTGATAACGACGAAGCCATCCTCGGCGGCGAATATGCCGAAGAGTACCGCAAAAAGCTGCAAGCCCTGCGGAAAGAAGCACAGGGCGCGATCAAGGAAATCCGCGCAACTTATCGCCAGCGGATGAAAGAAGCCCGCGCCAGCGCCGTAAGCATCGGGCGGGGGCGTGAGCTTGCCAACCAGCTTGGCGATGAGCGGGTAGATGTGACCAATCCCTACTACGCTGTGCTGCTGCGCCTTGATCGCCTTTTGGCGGAAGCGAGGCTGACCAAAGCCACTTTTCAGGCTGCCCATGAAAAGTTATCTGAAATTGGCGCGGCGTCGGTGTTAATTCCACAAATGCTGAACATCTCTGTAGATGACGATGACGCGGATGATGAATCCTTAGCGCAGATGGACAATGAAGAATCTGCCGATAATGAATCCGCATCCCAGTTTGACGACGCTTTGCGGGAAGTTGCCGGGCGCTGGCAAGCCATGTGGAGCGAAGCCAATGATCGCCTGCTGGTGAATACCCATCCCAAGCAGGCCAGCCATCTGCGCGGCATCATGAAGGCGCTGGAACTGGCTTTGCAAGATGTAGATGTACTGGTGAATGGGCAGCAGACCGAATAAACCAGCGGCAGCAGTGTTTAGAAACGCCTATGCCGCTAAATTGTGATCGAGATAGCTGCAAGCTTTTCGTTTACAGCGGGGCGTTAGAGGGCATGCCCGGTTTGCGTGGATACGGGTTTGGCGTGTGCGCGATCTTCTCGACCCTAACCAGATAATGCGGCTCATCCAGCGCAGGCAGTTGAATTTCATCAATGGCGACCAGTTGGCCGCCTAATTCTTTGAGCGCGTGGCTAGAATCTTCGGCTTCAGCTTGCGCGGTGCGGCCTTTCATGGCAAGGGCATAACCGCCAACCTTGACCAGCGGCAGCAGGTATTCCAGCAGCGCCGGAAGCCGCGCCACCGCCCGCGCCACTGCCACATCATAGGCTGCCCGCCGATCGCGCATTTGCCCGGCTTCTTCGGCACGCGCATGCAGAAATTCCACGCCGCGCAAATTTAAGGCTTCACACACCTCCCGCAGAAAATTCAGCTTTTTGCCCGTCGCTTCCAGCAGCGTTAGCTGAATATCGGGAAATACAATTTTCAGCGGCAGGCCGGGAAAGCCCGCGCCTGTACCCACATCAATCAGGCGCAAATTTCCGGCGCGGGGCAAAGCTGTCGCTACGCTTAGCGAGTCCAGAAAATGCCGCACCTGAATACCTTCCGCGTCGGTGATTGCGGTCAGGTTCATGCGGCTGTTCCACTCCACCAGCAGCGCGGCATAAGTGTCAAATGCCGCAGCCTGCTCTGGCGTGAGCGTGAGATCAAAAAGCGATTGCGCTTGAGCGGCAAGGGTACGCATTGGCGTATTCATGCACACCCCCTCCCCTGATTGAGAAGGGGGTGAATGCACATTACTCCGTCGGCGGTGGATCCGGGAATAGGGTATGCACCGGGCCCGCCGATGGCAGGAACATATTGGTATAAGACACAAATTCGCTGTTCGGGTTACGCACAACGTTGAAATTGCAGTTGCCTGCATCCTGTGGGTTATCGGTGTCAGGGCCAAAATCGGCGTAGCCGTCATTGACCGGGTTAGCCCATGTGGCGCGATATTCAATCTCGTAATGGCCGGGGCGCAGGTGACCCACATTCACCGAATAGAATACATAAAACTGATTGCCCACGCGCTGAATATCGCTGCGCACCACCTGATTAAAGGGGGCAGTGTTCATGCGTACTGAATACTGCACATTATCCAAATGCTGCTGCATCTGTTCTTCGGTGCGCGTGTACCACGACCAGAACACGCTGATGTTGTCGTTATCATACACAATGCCGGGTTCCGCCAGCGGGAAGTTATCGCAGGCGGCGTAGATCACGCCCGGCGTATCCGAACGGAAGGCATCGCTCAAACGCGGGCCAAGCACGACCAGCGCCTCAGGCGCAAGGTTGGGGTTCAGCACGCCGCCCGTTGGCAGTGGCAGCGAAACCAGATTGCCAAGCGCGGCGACGCCTGCCGCCGTGCCAGTTTCCGCGCTAGCAGCGCCGCTGCCAGAAGCTGTGCTGCTGCCCGTCGGGTTTTGTGGCGATTGGCAGCCATCATTGACATCGCTGACCACAAATTCAAAGTCTACGCTGGCAGGGTTACCATCGCGGGCAACGATCACTCTGGCGCTGGCCGACGATCCGGCGGGCACCGTTTGCCCGTTGCTGTAAGGCAGCACTTCGCTAAAAGTGAACGCGCCTTCAGCCGAAACCTGACGCAGATCGCTGAGGGCGGTGCCGCTGCCAGCCGTGCCGGTAAACAGTTGATAGTAAACATCCCACCCGGTCAGCATCGTGCCGCGCAAATTCATCACGCCGCTGGTATCGCAGGCGACGAAAAAGGCGTTCACATCATTTTGTGGGCCGGTGGTAGTTGGTACGGGCGTGGCAGGCGTGGTTTGTGCCAGCGCGTGCGGCGCAACCGGGAAAATAGCTGCGATGAACAGTGCCGCCATCACCGGCAGCGCTATAGAAATGAACAGGGAGGGCATGCGTTTCACAGGCAGGTCCTTTCGAGCTTCCGGCACAATCATAGCGCAATTTCTGCGTTTAATCTTTACTCGATCTCGACTACAATCATGCGCCGATACCATGATTTTAACTCACCCCACAGCCATTTCCCCTAATACGCAGAAGATGCGCCCCGGATGACGGCAAGGTGAGTTCTAAGAGGACAGATCACGTGAGCCACCCAATCATTGCGGTGCTGCAAGGCGATCAGACCGGGCAAGAGCTGTTAGATGAAGCGCTGCGAGTCATTGATCCAGCAGTAACGCGCGTCAATTTTGAAACCAAAACGTTCGATCTTTCGCTGGAGAATCGCCGCAAAACCAAAAATGTGGTGGTACGCGAAGCGGCAGATTTCATCAACCAGCATGGTTATGGCATCAAAGCCGCAACGATTACGCCCGAAATCAAAGGCGATGTTGGCAGCCCCAATGCGCTGCTGCGCGAATACGTGAATGGGCAGGTGATTTTACGCACCGGGCGGCGTATTCCGGCGGTGCGCCCGCTAGCGCCGGTATACGCGCCGATTGCGGTGGTACGTATGGCGGTGGAAGATGCTTACGGCGCGCAGGAATGGCGCGAAGGCGAAGGGCTGGATGAAGTTGCCTACAGCACCCGCAAGCTGTCACGGCGCATCTGCCGGGCGGTGGCTGAATTCACATTCCGCCATGCGCGCCGCACCAACGCCACCGTATTTGGCGGGCCGAAATATACCGTCAGCCCGATTTACGAAGGCATCTTCAAGGAAGAATTAGACCTGGCTGCTGCCCGCTTCCCAGATGTGAAATACAACCCGCAGTTGATTGACGCCACTTACGCGCTGCTGTTGGAGACAACTGGCGAGCCGCTGGCGATTCCGGCGCTGAACCGTGACGGCGATACCCTGAGCGATCTGGTGCTGAAGATGTTCGGCAGTATCGCTGGCGCAGAGTCGGTGATTCTATCGCTGGACGACACGTTCAACGTCAAGACGGTGGTCACTGAAGCGCCACACGGCACCGCGCCCGGTTTGCAGGGCAAGAATATCGCCAACCCGATGGCGATGATTCTGGCGGGAGCCGCGTTATTCAGCTACATCAACGATCCGCTGGCGCACGCCGCCAGCCGCGCGATCTATGAAGCGGCGATGGAAGCCGTTTATGATGGTATTCGCACCGCCGATCTGGGCGGCCACTCATCCACTACGGAATACACCAATGAAGTGATCCGCCGGGTCAAAGGCAAGTTGGAAGTGTGGGACGTGCTGGGGAACGCGTAAAAGCAGCGCAAAGGGTGATCCGCAAAAATCACCCTTTTTGTTTCGGTTTTCTAGAATGATCCCGTCTGAAGATCGCCCGCGCGGCGGTAATTGACCACGAGCACACCGCCCGGCGAAAGTTGGCTTTCATCGGCCGTAAACGCGGCGGGCATCACGCCTTCACCGAACAGGCGCTTGCCTGAGCCGAGCGTAACCGGAAAAATTTTCAGCCAGAATTCATCAATCAGATCATGCTTGAGCAGCGTTTGAATCAGATCGGCGCTGCCATGCACCTGTATATCGGGGCCGTCCCCTTGCTTCAGCTTCTTCAGTTCGCCCACCAGCGCATCACGTTTCAGAAAGACCGTGTTGTTCCATTCAGCGCGCGTGAGCGTGTCAGAAGCGACATACTTGGTGATGTCGTTGATGCCCGGCCAGTCATCCTCATGCTGCGGCCAGTAGCCGGCAAAAATCTCAAAAGTTTTCCGCCCCAGCAGCAGATCAGCCCGCTTGCTCATCTGCTCGCCCATGATGCTGCCTAAAAATTCGTCAAAATACGGCACTGTCCAGCCGCCATATTTGAATCCGCTGCTGGAATCTTCATCTGGCCCGCCGGGGGCTTGCATCACGCCATCCAGCGAAAGAAAGGTGAGGACGACCAATTTTCGCATCTGGGTTTTCTCCATCCCTGTTTTTTATTGAATGTGCCAGCAGGGATGGAGTGTGAACAGCTTGAGGTTAATCGCCCGTTTGCGCCAGATTATTGCCTTCGCGGCTGGCTTCTCGTGCTTGCCGCGCGGTTTCCTGAAACTGCGCATAATGCCCGGTTTCGTGCAGCAGCCCGCTTAAATACTGGCTGATGGCGTTCAGGAAGCCATAGCGTTCTCTGGCGCGTTCAGAAATCTCGCGCAGATTTTCCAGATGCGGCGTGTCTGGAAAGGCGGAGAGATAGCCCAGTCGCATCCGGCGGCTTTCTTCCAACCGTTGTATCGCCTTCGCGCGGGTGTTCATGTCTCGCCACGCGGTTTCATAGCGCAAACGTGGCTCGCGGGAATAGGGCACGCCGCGCGCAAGAATCGAAGCGATAGCCGCTGATTCTTCGCTGCTGGCAGTGACGTGAGACACCAGATGCCCCAGCGACCAGCCGATAAACTGCTCTTCCGGCAGGGCAAAGGGATCATCCGCTTCAGGATCATAAGGGATGAAGTTGATCTCAGCGTCGCTGGCATCACGAATGATGTTCAGCAGGTAATCAATGCTGGCGTTGGTGGTATCGCGCAGGTCTTCAACCTGAAACTGGCGCGCATATTCGCCCAGCTTGACGGTACCATTACGAATCGGGGAAAAATCAATGTTCACTACGGGGCTTTCCTTGAAAATAGCTTACGGTGATGCGGCGTTTCGTTATCGGTAAACGGCCTGACCTATGATAAAGGCGAACGACGCGAAGATGAAGATGCAAGCCCTGATCCCGCCTACACCCTGAGCGTGGCATGGGGGCGCGCACAACCGTAAGGTGAGGGGAATAGTTTCAGGGACAGGGATCATCCAGCAGGCCGGCTTCAGTGCCAATTTCATGATAGTTTGCCTAAACCCGTTTGCCCCCGCCTTACTGCCGATGTTACACTCAGTGAAAATATTTTTCGGATTTGGATCACGCAGCTTATTGAGGATGTCTCATGCTGACGGATGTCGAGAAACTACTGTTTATTATTCTGGGGGTGCTGGCGTTGGGCGCAACGCTGGCCGGTTTTGAAGAGCTGTGGCGCGTTATCCAGCGTGGACAAAGCAATTTGCGCTGGAACAATTTTATCAGCCGTGCGATCAATGCGTTGATTATCTACATCAGCCAGCGCACCACGCTCAAAACGCGCCGGCTTACCAGCCTGCTGCACTGGGGCGTTGTCATCGGCTTTACTTACTTCTTCCTCGTAAATTTTGTGGATGGGTTGTACGGTTTCATCCCTGATTTTACATGGCCGTATGAGCGTGCCCTTTTGCCTGACCTGTACCGCTTATTTGCCGACCTGACCAGCGTGGCGGTGCTGGTTGGCGTCGCATATTTCTTACTGCGCCGCTTTGTGCTGCCTAACAAAAAAGAACTGAAATATCACCCGAACGTGCTGCTGCATCCGAAAGTGGCCGCAGGCGCAGTCACGGTAGACTCGCTGATCGTGGGCGGGTTCATCCTGATCCATGTTGGCTCGCGCTTTCTCGGCTCGTCGGTGTATATCGCCGATCACGGCGCGGATGTGTTTTCCCCGTTTGCCACGCTCATTTCGCCATTATTCAGCGGGTTAAACAGCGAGACGCTGACCCTGCTGGAGCATCTGTTCTGGTGGCTGGCGCTGGGCGGAATTCTGCTATTCACGCCCTATTTCCCGTATACCAAGCACGCCCATCTGTTCATGGCGCCGTTCAACTTCCTCACCCGCCCTGAGCGCACCTCGCTAGGCGAGATTGAAAAGCTGGATTTTGAAGATGAAACCAGAGAGCAGTTCGGCGCGAATAAGCTGGAAGACCTGAGCAAGACACAAATTGTAGATGCTTTCGCCTGTATCATGTGTAATCGCTGTCAGGATGTATGCCCGGCATACACTACCGGCAAGGAACTCTCACCCTCGGCGCTGGAAATCAACAAGCGCTACCTGATCAAAGACCAGATGAGCGGGATTGCCGGGGGGGCTGCCAGCACGCATCCCTTGATGGGCTTCGCCATCAGCGAATCGGCAGTGTGGGCGTGTACCACCTGCGCGGCGTGCATTGACATTTGCCCGGTAGGCAACGAGCCGATGTTAGACATCCTCGATATTCGCCGCGATACGGTGCTGATGCAGGGCGAATTCCCGGCAGAACTGCAAGGCGCGTTCAAGGGCATGGAGCGGCAGGGCAACCCCTGGCAAAACCCCGAACCGCGCTTCGCCTGGGCGAAAGACATGAACATCCCGACCGTGGATGAAAATCCCGATTTCGACATTCTGTACTGGACGGGCTGCGCCGTCTCTTACGACCCGCGCGCGCAGCTCACCGCCCGCGCATTAGTCAAGGTGCTGGAACGGGCGGGCGTGAACTATGCGGTACTGGGCGAGCGCGAAAACTGCACCGGTGACGTTGCCCGCCGCGCAGGAAAAGAAGATACTTATCAGGAATTGGCGACCACCAACGTCGAGACTTTGAATGAGGTCTTTGAAGGCGAAAAGAATCGCCGCATCGTGGTCACCTGCCCCCACTGCTATCACAACATCGGGCGCGAATACCATCAATTCGGCGGCAATTATGAAGTGGTGCATCACACCGAATTGATCGAGGAATTGATCGCCGCCAACAAACTGCCAGAGAGCGTGCGCCAGAAGAAAACGCCTAACGTCACCTTCCATGATCCGTGCTATCTGGGGCGTCATAACGACGTGATCGAAGCCCCGCGTGACGTGCTTAAGAGCTATCTCAACGGCGGCGCAGTTACCGAAATGCCGCGTCATGGCAAAAATTCGTTCTGCTGCGGCGCGGGTGGCGCGCAGTTCTGGAAAGAAGAAGAACATGGCAGCGCGCAAGTGAACGTAACCCGCTACGAAGAAGCCAAAGCCACCGGCGCCGAAGTGCTGGCGGTGGGCTGCCCATTCTGTATGCAGATGTTTGAGACGGCGCAGGCGGGCGACGAGAAGCCGCTGATCATTAAAGATGTGGTCGAATTGATCGCTGAGGCGCTGCCCGAACGACAAGGCGCAGCAGATTAAAAGAAAGCCCCTCTCCAGTGCATGGCTGAGGGGCTTGAGGGCTTAATTTCTTCGTGCCCTTAGAGGTTCAAAACTAGCGCTTCCACCCGTTCGTTTTCGCCTTATCGCGAATGGCTTTCGCGCGTTCGCGGTAGGCCGGTTCATCATGGGCATAGGCGCGGTTTTCCACCGCTGGCTTCGACATATACTCGTTCAGCAGCTTGGTCGCCATCTTAGCCAGTTCGGCGGCAATTTGGGTGACCTGCTTTTTCACTTCGTCATCGCCCCAGATCCAGGGCACATCAACCGTTTTGGAGTTCAGTTCTTTCTCCAGTTCCGGCATGATCTTATCTTTCAGGTGTTTCTCTGAATCGTCGGCGTGGAATTTTTCATGCGACCAGGTGATATCTTTCGCCCAGAAATGCTTCCGCCTCGGTGAGCCAAAACCCACCTTCTCCACATCCGGATCCAGGTCATCAGCGGCTTCATACCACTTGAAACTGCCGGCGGTATGCGTTGGGATGATCGTTTCCTCAACAATGCTTAAATCTGGCCCGATGTCAATCTGGCTGGTCGCGTTAGTCACATCCGAACTAATATTGTGGAACAGGCTCATCGGCACCGTGATATAGTCGCTGAACCAGCCGCCAGACTGCCATACCCCCGGCGTAACCTTGATGGTTGAGCCTGTTGTGCCAAAATCATCTTTGGGAACCGCAGCTATTTTGGCATCGCCAGTTGTTTTTGAGGAACCGTGCGTAAGCGTCCCGCGCACGCTGTCGGCATTGAGCACATCGCCGGCAACCGCGCCCTCGGTCTGCTGTGTCCGATGATCCAGTGAAAAACGCAGTTGGCGCGTCGCCGGCCTGTCATGGCAGGTCACTACGCCCGCCGTCATCTCTGTTGGATCGCCTGTGCCGGTCATGGTTTCCTGCTGATCTTTCTGCTCATCAGCGCCCAACAGTTCTTCGGCTTTCTGCTTCAAGCCGTTCAGGATTTCTTCCAGCTTACGCAGCGCATCTTCTGGATTTTCAAGATAATGCTGGATGTCATTGACAAATTCTTCAACGGCAGCAATTTCGCTGGCGAATTCCTGCTTGATGTCCTCAGTCATTTCATCAAATGCTTCGCCTACATCCTGCGCAAACTCGCTGACTCCGCCAGCAATATCGCCCGCGCTGGACTTCACTTCATCCCATGCCGCTTCAGCGCCGCTTACTACCTGCCCCGCGCCCGTTTTGAGGTCATTCCATGCGTCGCTAGCGCCAGATTTCACGTCGTCCCACGCCGCTTCAGCGCCGCTGACTACGCCCCCTACGCCACTTTTAACCTCATCCCACGCTTCGCCGGCAGCATTGACGGCTTCATTCTTCGTTTCGTCCAGCCATTCCCCGGCAGATTCAGCGGCAGAGCCTACAGCCTCAGACGCGCTGTTATAGGCATCTGAAGCCGCATCCTTCATCTCATCCCACCAGCTATCGTGATTGTGCACCGACTGCATTTCAACAGGATCGGCCGTGCCGGTCATCACCTTTTCATCATCCGGCATTGAATGGTTCAACCGCGTCATATACTGCTGAATTTCCTGCAATTTGGCTTTAATCAACACGCCCGCAGAATTCCCCGCGCCGCTTGCAGCATTGGCGTTTTGCCCGCCGCCACCGCCCAGCCTGCCCCATGTTTGGGCGCCAGCGATGCCATCCGGCGCTAGCCCGTTCGCCTGCTGAAACTGGATCAGCGCCGCGCGGGTTTGCGAACCGAAAATGCCGTCAACGTTCAGGCTCGCGCCGTTCTGGTTCAGCAGGTTTTGGCAGGCTGCTTCTCCCGCGCCGCTGCTGCCCATTCTCAAAGTTGGGGCGGCGTGCCATTTTTGCGCTAGCGTGCGCTGAAGATAGCGGTTGCCAGCGTGGTGGCTCAGCATCA
>LMZS01000099.1 GCA_001567085.1 Chloroflexi bacterium OLB15 | reverse complement strand
CAGCGAAGTGATATCGCGGTCAACGCTGTTCGCAGCAGCGAGCAGTGGGTTCAGGCGGCTAACTTCGCCAACCAGCGCCTCACGATAAGTCGGAATCCCATCTGTAGAGGCCATAATGGTGGGCGCGGCAATCGGTGTCGCTGAAGCCAGAACTTCAACAATCGCTTCTGTGGCGGTAGGCGCGGCGGGAATGGTTGGGGGGAATAGGGGTGGGGGCAGGCGTTTGCACCAGCCGCACCGCCACACTGACTAAAAATATGCCCGCTGCAACTAGCAGCGCCACCAGTTGGTAGCGATAGCTTCGCATCTAGCTTGACCTTAGTAGACAGGGGAAGTTTGTGGCGTCCCGGCGGAAATAGTCATGCGGAACGCCAGTTGTTGCAGCGTAGACAAGCGTTATCGCGAGAAATAGACCGAAAGAATGGCAATCAGCAAGAATGCGAAGGAAAGCCCGATGGTGATTTGATACAACGTCTTTTCCAGCCCACGACGTGTGCGGGTAACACCGCTGTCGCCAGAGCCGCCTAGCAAATCGCCGAGGCCGCTGCCCTTGACTTGCAGCAGAATAATCACAATTAACGCAACTGAAATGATGATAGCAGCAATATACAGCGCGGCCTGCATGCGCCAACTCCCTGTCTTGTGCTCGAAATTTGCGAGGAGTATAGCAGGCAGCCTGTCGCTTGTATAGCCTTGTCTCAAACTGCCCACTCATAAATGTCACCATTAGGCCGCGTTGTCAAAAGCCTCAGCAGGGATTAACGGTTGCTCGCCAATGGCGCCGTGTTCCAGATAATCTACCGCCGCGTTAATTTGCGGGTCGTTGGGATCGCTGTAATCAGTTGGCGTCCACTCCACCACAATATCCGGCGTAACGCCAGAGTCGTGAATCCACGCGCGCTTGGGGTTAGCCATCGGGCAATCGTCAGGCGAACGCCGCCGCCGTTGCTCAGGGTATTCCATGTCTGCACGGTTCCCTTGCCAAACGATGTTTCCCCCATGATCGTCGCCACGCCGCGATCCTGCATTGCGCCTGCGACGAGTTCCGAAGCGCTGGCGCTGCCTTCGTTGATCAGCACCACAATCGGCACCTCAATGCCGGAATAATTTCCGGTTGCCATGTATTCCTGCTGCGCCGAATCGCTGAATGCTTCGGTGAGAATTAGCCCATCGGGGATGAACGCGCTGGCAATATCAATCGCGCTGGAAAGCAGGCCGCCGGGGTTGTCCCGCAGGTCAAAAATCAGGCCGTCCAGTGCATTCACGTTAAGCGCTTCCAACGCCGCATCCAGATCAGCGCGTGCGGTAGAGCTAAACTGATTTAGCCGAACATAGCCGATCCGGTCATTGATCACTTTTGATTCTACATTGGGTACAGTGATGCTTTCGCGGATGATATTGAAATCAATCAGTTCATCCCCGCGCCGCATAGTCACCAGCACGCTCGATCCCTGCGGCCCACGCACGCGGGTTGCCAGATCGTATTGAGACATGGTTTCTACAGGAACGCCATCTACTGAGTAGAAGATGTCGCCGGGTAATACGCCTGCCAATTGTGCGGGCGCGCCTTCCAGCAGTCCCACCACTTCCACTTCGCCCGTCTCTTCGTCAGTACGAATGACCACGCCAATGCCCTCGATCTGGCCTTCCAGATCGTCACTCATGATCTCGTATTCTTCGGCATTCATGTAACTGCTGAAGCGGTCACCCAGCGCTTCAACCATGCCGCGCAGCGCGCCGTCCGCCAGCGTTTGTGGATCAATATCATCAATGTATTGGCTCTGGATCAGATCATATACCTCTGAAATCGGCTCAAACGCCGCCGCCGCGTCTGCCGGTAAATTGACCGTTTGCGCGTGAATCACGGTGCTGAGCGTGCCAATAGCAAAACCGCCGGCGAAAATGGCGACCCCGGAAGCGACGGTAAGGATGAAACGTCCGCGTAGGGCGCGCTGAAACTTCATAGAATGCTCCATCGAATTCTAGAGAATGATGGTATTATAGACCCCATTCTATCAGCGTCACGTTAGCGAATGCCCTATTGATGATGAACGACTCCCCTTTGCTAGCTATTTTGTATGGCCTTGCGCTAGGTGATGCTATCGGCTGGCCGGTTGAATTTGTCAGCAGCGTTACCGGGATAAAGCGCCTTTATCCGCCTGATGGCATTGTGCAGCCGCCAGATCCCGCGCTCTTTACTGACGATACCCAGATGACCTTAGCCGTGTGTGAAGGATTATTGGCTGCTGGCATCAATTCCTCGGTTGATCAGATTACAGCCGCTATCGGCGAATCCTTCCTCGAATGGAAGCGCACGCAGGAAAACCCCGCCCAGCGGCGCGCGCCGGGAAGCACGGTCATGCGCGCTTTGGACAGCTATAAACCCGGCGTAAACTGGCGTGAATTAGGTGTTGCCGCTTCAAAAGGCTGTGGCGCCGCCATGCGGGTTGCGCCGTTGGGGTATATCTATCAACATCAGCCGGAACGCCTGAAAGAGATTGCCGTTGCTCAGGCAGAAATCACCCACCGCCACCCTGCGGCTTTAGCTTCGGCTGTAGCGGCAGCGTATGCCGTGAAATTGGCATTGGATCGCGTTCCCCCGCCGCAGTTCGTTTCCCGAATACTTGAATTTATTGACGGCATGAGCGACGAGATGGATAGCGCGCTGCTAAGGATCGGGCATGTGCTAGGCTGGGCGAACGAAGAAGATGCGCTGAAACATATCGGCGAAGGTTGGGTAGGTGATGAAGCCGTAGCCCTCGCCTTGTACTGTGTCCTTCGCTATCCCGACGATTATCCCGCCTGCATGCGCCGCGCCGCCAACACTTCGGGCGATAGCGACTCGATTGCTTGCATCGCTGGCGGCATACTGGGCGCGCGTTTAGGCTTAAATGCTATTCCCGCCGCCTGGGTAGCGCGCCTTGAACGCCGCGCCGAAATTGCCGCGTTAGCCGAAAAATTGAACGCGCAGGCATAAGCATCGCCCCGCTGTAACAAATCCTCCATCCATACCATTCGGCGGCGCTTGTGGGGGATTTTCGCCCCGCAGCGATGTGCAAATTTGCGATCACATTGCTGGCAATATGGATACCCTGTCCCCCTCAAATAATGCTACGCTGTCAATTCGCAGGCGTCCTTACGCACGCCGCGAAACCGTCAGCGGCTTTCAGAGAGGGGTTGTATCCAATGGGGATCAATAATGACTTGTACCGTTTCGCCTGCTTCAAAACGCTTGCCAGTAGATGGCGTGTTCATGTGAAGGGTAATGCCGTGTTTGGCCGCTTGCAGGCGGTAGCGTTCCCCTTCAAAGATCGCTTCGACCACTTGCATCGGGATTCCCTCAGTTTCATCAAGGCGAATCCCGGAGGGATGAAGCAGCCAGTTTTGGCCTGCATGTGGCGATCCGCCCGTAATTCCGAGCCGCGTAATTTGTTCGGTGGTGAGGATGTTGTTAAAGCCGAGAAAGGCTGCTGTGAACACGGTTTGAGGGTGTTCATAAATGGCGGTTGGCGCGTCAATGCGCTCAATTTTCCCGCCGTTCATCAGCCCCAAACGATCAGACACGCTGAAGGCTTCGCTGCGGTCATGAGTGACGTAAATCGCCGTTAATTTCGCCGCTTTGATGATCTCTCGAATTTCAGCGATCAGTTGCGTTCGTAGCGCGGCGTCCAGCGAGCCTAACGGTTCGTCCAGCATCAGCAGGCGCGGCTGTGGGGCAAGGCTTCGAGCCAGCGCCACCCGCTGCTTTTCGCCGCCGGAAAGATCGCCAACGCTGCGTTTCTCAAAGCCGGTTAGTCGTACTAACGCCAGCGCTTCGCTTACCCGCTGCTGCACTTCTGCGCGCGGCATGTGGCGCATACGCAGCCCGAAAGCGGCGTTGTCATACACGTTCAAATGGGGGAATAATGCAAAGTCTTGAAACATCAGCCCAAAGCCGCGCTCATGCACGGGAACATGGGTCAGCGAATGCCCATCAAGTGAGATCGTGCCGGAATCTGGCGTATCTAAGCCTGCGATTAAGCGCAGCGCGGTTGATTTTCCGCAGCCGCTTGGTCCCAGCAGGCACACAATCTCGCCGTCCTGAATCTGCAAATCGAAGCCGCGCAGGACCTGTGTTGCGCCGTAGCGCTTGTGAATATCGTTGAGGATCAGCATTAGAATTCTGCGGTTCCCGGCGTCCTGAAACGCCCGATGATCACCAGCGCCGCCGCGCATACGAGTAAAAGCAGGGTGCTCATTGCCAGCGCCTGACCATAATTGGCAGCTCCCGGCTGCCCCAGAAGCCTGTAGATCACAATCGGCATTGTGGTGCTTTCGGGGCGGGCGATGAATAGGGATGCTCCAAACTCGCCGATGCTGACTGTGAACGCGAAAGTGATGCCGACGATAATCGCGCGCCTCATCAGCGGCAGATCGATTTTGAGGAATCGCTGTATGGGTGACGCTCCCAATACTGAGGCTGACTCGCGCACGTTAGCTGGCAGCGCGCCATATGCGGGTAATGCGCTGCGTACCACAAAGGGCAGGGCGACCAGCGTATGCGCGAACCAGATCAGCGCCAGCGATGATCGAATATTCAGCGGGGGTTGCCCAAGTGCCAGAATGTAGCCGAAACCGAGCGTTACGGCGCTGGTGGCTAAGGGCAGCATCAACAGCGGATCGAGCCATGCGGCAAATCGGGTGCGCTTATCATTGATCATCCACGTGGCAATCAGCCCTAAGATCAGCGCCAGAATCGCCGTCAGTGAGGCAAATATCAGGGAATTGCCAATCGCGTTGATCGGCGCGGTAAACAACACTGATCCGCGTGGGTTGGTCGTTAGCATCTCAAAATAGCGGAAGCTAATGCCGTTTCCGCCGAAGGTGATTGCGCGCACAACCAGCGCCATCAAGGGGATAAACAGCAGGCTGACCATGATCAGCAGATTGAGGGCGACAAATGACTTTTCACGCCATCCACGTGGATGATGGCTGACCGTGATCGCGCTTTTGAGTTCGGTATTAGCCGCATTTCGGCGCTGAAGCCGCGTATATACGAACATCAGCACCAGCATAAAGCCGATTTGCAGCAGCGAAAGCGCCGCCGCAGCCTGTAAATTGAAGACGCCTATCGCTTGCCGGTAGATCTCGACTTCGATGGTTGCGTAGCGCTGCCCGCCCAGAATCAGCATGATGCCGAAACTGGTGAAGCAGAAAATGAATACCAGCAGAGCGGCGGCGGTCAGGGCTGGGCGCAGCATCGGCAGGCGAACATTCCACCACAGCCGCCACCCGTGTGCGCCTAATACGCGCGCAGATTGTTCAATATGCTCGTTCTGGTTCGCCCAGTAAGCGGTGATGATTCGCAGCGCTACTGGATAGTTGTAGAAGGTGTGAGCGATGAAAACCAGCGTCAGGGTCTGTTCCAGTTGCAGCGGCGGCTGGCTGAAGCCGAATAGTCCGGTGAGCGCGTCATTCACTAGCCCGCGTTCGCCCAGCAGCGCGATGAACGCGGCGGCAACCACAACTGGCGGCAGTACAAAAGGTAGCGTTGAAAGGGTGAGCAGCAGCGATTTTCCGGGAAACTTGTAACGGGTGAACACATACGCGCAGGGCAGGGCGAGTATGAGCGTCAGCGCGGTAGAGATGAATGCTTGCACAATGGTGAAGCCAATGATCTCCAGATAATACGGTGAGGTCAGAATCTGCGCGAAGCCCGAAAGATCGAGTGCGCCCTCTGGCGCAAGGCTGTACACCATAATGCGCGCCAGAGGGAAAAGGAAAAACAGCAGTAGGAAAACCAGCGGCGCAAGGTAAATCAACCACCTCAGCGCCGTCCGGCTGTTCGCGCTTATCGCAGGGTTGTTTCTGTCCATTCCTGAATCCAGCGATCGCGATTCGCGTCTATTTCATCGGCATCTATGCTGACGGGTTGTTCCGGGATGCTGGCATATTCAACGAATACATCAGGCAGCGCTGCTTCAGAATTGACCGGAAACACGAACATATTCAGCGGCATATCTTCCTGAAAGGGCAGGCTAAGCAGAAAATCAATGAACTGCTGCGCGCCTTCCACATTGTCCGTGCCATTCAAAATGCCGGCAAACTCGATCTGCCGAAAGCAGGTATCCGGCGCGGTAATTGCTGCGGTAGGGGCGGGCGCTTCCGGGTCTTCAGCATAATAGACTTCGGCGGGCGGGCTGCTTGCATAGCTTACCACCAGCGGGCGGTTGCCTTCGCTGCCTGCGCTGCCGCTAAATTGACCATAGTAGGCGTCCGTCCAGCCTTCGCTAATGAATACATCATTGGCGACCAGCTCTTGCCAGTAATCAAGGTAGGTATAGCCATCGTTATCGTCAGCATCGCCAAATACGGCAACAGTTGCCGCCAGAAATGCCAGCCCTGGTGAGGAGAGCGCCGGGCTTGGCGTAACCAGCAATCCGCTGTATTCGGGCTTCGTCAGGTCAGCCAGTGTTTCCGGTAATGCCAGCCCGGCATCTTCAAAGTAGCTGATGTCGTAGTTCAGGCACACATCGCCAAAATCAACAGGCGTAACCCGGTATTCACCATCAAGCACGAACGTTTCGGGAACCGTCGAAAGCAGTGATGATTCGTATGGCAAAAACACATCCGCTTCAAGTGCGCGGGTTAGAAAGGTGTTATCAATGCCGAACATAACGTCGCCCAACGGGTTTCCAGTGGTAAGCACCGCCTGATTGACCATCAGGCCGGTATCACCTGCGCGCAGTATCTCAACATTGATGCCGGTTTCTTCGGTGAATTGCGCCAGCACATCTTCACTGATGTTAAAGCTGTCATATGCCACCAGCGTGATGACGTTATCCTGCGCCGCCAGCGGGGTTGCAGCCAGCATCATCAGGATAGCAAGAAATAGAACCGGTCTGAATTTCATGATGAACTCCAAACGGCGCGCATAGTTCGGGAACCTGAAATAGAAAACCGCCATGTGTGGCGGTAGGGATGAGGGGCATGATAGTCCGCTCCCTACGCCGGTATTATCCGGATCAGGTGAAAAGGGTCGGCGCGGCCTAACGCGCCCTCTCAGTTCGCTTGCTGCGAACTCCCCTGGACGAGAAATAATCGTGCCTAATGGTAGCGAAATTTTGGCCTTCTGCCAATGGGAAGAAGCGGCGGTAGTGGTGAAATAACGGGATATGGAATGTTTTCATGACCATATCGAAGCGGTCATCTCCTTGAGATTCACCACTTCAAAGGGGTTGTTTAATGGGCTTCTGGCTCATGGTTTCGCGTCAAATAAGCGATGCCCATCCATACTGAACGGGAATGCCGGTAAAAGATCACCACGAAAGCGATATTGAAAATGACCCAGAAAATGAGATGCGGAACGAAAGGCAGGTTAAACAGGGTGTGGAATAGGATAAAACCGCCAACAGTGAACATCTCTGCGGCGCCAAGGTTGATATACATGCCGCCAACCGATTCGCCCGATTCACGCTCAAACTGTAAGCCGCAGTGTTCACATATCGGGTTGATTTTGAAGAGCCCGGCAAACGTATGCCCTGTACCACAGCGTGGGCAGCGCAGCAGAAAACTATCCCATATAACGCTTGCTGATGTTCGCGAAGAATCTCGCATCGTGGTGCCTTCTATAAAATGCTCAGAAAAGTTTTCATGGGTGGGGCTTTACCTGAACTTTTGGGATAGCTCATGATCCATCCGCCAGCACAGAGTCCAGATATTGGCTAAATTCACCCGCGTTACAGCGATCAATGTAGCGCAAAATTTCCCCGCCGCCGATAGGGTATTCTGGAAAACAGCTTGTCGGGTATGCGCCGTGTGGGGCAAGGGCGATATAGTCAACACCGGGCGGCGGTATCACCAATCCGGTGCTGTCAGGAACAACGCGCTCAACCAGTTTTTCAACCGTCACAATCAGGATGTCGGCTATCGCGCATAGCTCGGCATCCACGCCCAAATTGTGATTCAGCCTTATGCTGCCGTAGGCGTCGCCTTCAAGCGCGTGCAGTACCGCGACATCGCAGCCAATCTCTGGAAAGGCGAACAGTCTTTCGCCGGAATACGGATCGTGAATTTCCCGAACATCTGGCCGTAGTCGGGGTAAATCTGTGCCTGACCATGCTTTGGAAGGTAAAAAGCCAACATGCGAGGCTTTTGCCCGCAGCCCTAAAGCAAGGCTGGTTTCCGTCTCTTCAATGATCTCGATGGCGCCCCTGCCTGCTGCTTCAGTGAACATGGGGGCTATGCCGAATGCTTCCAGCCCAAAATAGCAGGAGCGCACCCTGCTTACACAGCCAGCCCCTATCAAAATATCGCTTTCGTAGCCAGCGGTGAACGATAGCAGCGTTAGATTCTTAGGGGGCGTTTTCCTGCGTAACAGCGCATGGACAAAGGCAACCGGACGGCGGTAAACGGTCATGCCACCTAGTGCCAGCGTCATGTTGTCACTTACAAGCTGTGAGGCTTCAGTTAATGAAATGATCCGGGTCATTGAAGGGATACGCGCGGCAGGATCATGAGCATCCTGCCGCGCATACGGCTAGATGTCGAGGTTTCGCACGTTCTTCGCGTGCGTTTGAATGAAGCGGCGGCGCGGCGGAACAGCGCTGCCCATCAGCATATCGAAAATACGATCGGCTTCGGCGGCATCTTCAATAGTGACCTGAAGCAGCGTGCGGCTTTGCGGGTTCATTGTGGTATCCCACAACTGATCCGGGTTCATTTCGCCAAGACCTTTGTAGCGGCTAACCTTCACCTTATCCGGGTCTTTGTAGCGCTTCAACGCCTTTGCCAGCAGGTCGTTTTCGCCCATGCCTGCTTCATTGTAGATATATTCGTGATCCTTGCCGTTTTGCAGGCGGAAGATCGGCGGTTGAGCGATATACAAATGCCCCTGCTGGATCATTGATTGCATCTGCCGGAAGAAGAAAGTCAGCAGCAGCGTGCGGATGTGACTCCCGTCTACGTCCGCGTCGGTCATGATGATCACGCGGTGGTAGCGCAAAGTGTCTAGCGTAAAATCTTCGCTGATGCCGGTGCCTAAAGCGCTGATCAACGCCTTGATTTCGTTGTTATCCAGCATTTTATCAAGGCGGGCGCGTTCGGTGTTCAGGATCTTGCCTCGCAGCGGCAAAATCGCCTGAAAATGGCGATCACGCCCCTGCTTGGCGCTGCCGCCTGCGCTGTCGCCCTCAACGATGAAGATTTCAGCATTCTCGCCGCGTTCGCTGCAATCAGCCAGTTTGCCGGGAAGCGTGCTGCTTTCCAGAAGGCTGGGGCCGCTGCGCACCAGATCGCGGGCTTTACGGGCTGCTTCCCGCGCGCGCATGCTGATCATGCATTTCTCAACAATGCGTTTGGCATCGCGCGGGTTCAAATCCATGTATTCGGTGAAGGCTTCGGTGATCACCTGCGACACCGCACCCTGCACTTCGGGATTGATCAGCTTGACTTTAGTCTGGCTTTCAAACGATGGGTGAGGGTGTTTTATGCTGATGATAGCCGTAATGCCCTCAAGCGTATCGCTGCCGCTGAAGTTGCTTTCTTTCTCTTTTAGCAGGCCAGATTTGCGCGCCCAGCGGTTGATCACCCCTGTAACTGATGAGCGGAGACCGGTTAAGTGCGTGCCGCCATCTGGCGTATTTATCGTGTTGGCGAAGGCAAGCTCAGTCACATTGGCGGTATCGTTGTACTGGAATGCAACTTCAACGCCGATGGTGTAGGGTGTTTTGCCTTCAGGCGCAATCTCTACATCACGTTCGGCATATACCACCTGATGCAGTGGCGCGCGGTTGCGGTTCAGGTAACGTACAAATGAGCGCAGCCCGCCTTCAAAATAGAAGGTCATCTCGCGGGCGATTGGCTTTACCCGTTCGTCACGCAGCGTAATCGTCACCTTGCGGGTCACGAATGCCATTTCCTGAAAACGCTGCGCCAGCATACTGAAGCTAAATTCGTTATGTTCCATGACCGTGAAATCAGGGCGGAAGGTGATGATCGTGCCGGTATGTTCCCCCGGCTGCATCTTCCCGATTTTTTGCACGTCGCCTTGTGGCGTGCCGGCATGGTAAACCTGTTCCCAAATTGCGCCATCGCGGTACACCCGCGCGCGCAGTTCTTGAGAGAGTGCGTTCACGGCAGAAACACCCACGCCGTGTAAACCGCCGCTCACTTTATAAGCGCCGCTGTCAAACTTGCCACCAGCGCCGATTTTAGTCATAACCAGTTGCAGCGTTGAAATACCGGTTTCCCGGTTGATGCCTACAGGAATACCACCGCCATTATCAGCAACTGAGACGTACTCATCATCATGTAGGGTGATGGTGACATGGTCACATCGTCCGGCCAGCGCTTCGTCAACTGAATTGTCTACAACTTCATAGATCAGGTGATGCAGCGCCTTCGCATCCGTACCGCCGACATACATGCCGGGACGTTTGCGAACATGATCCATTGGATCCAGATATTTGATATGCTCTTCGGTCTGCTGCCCAACCGTTGTTTGCAGTTCCCTGTCGACCATTGCGACTCCATTTCCATTACCTACAGAATTATACCTGATCTGGCGCAAAATAACAATCGGGGACGCGCACAAATGTTCATAAATTTACCCTCACTTGACAGGGTTACAGCGGGGTCATACAATGCAGCACATGGCCCCTGTAGTTCAATGGATAGAATAGAGACCTTCTAAGTCTAAGGTTACAGGTTCGAGTCCTGTCAGGGGCATCTCGATACTGAACATTAAAGTCACAGGAGACAGCCCCGCACCCTGTGACTTTTTATATACGGCATTTCTTTATCTCATGTGCGCTGCTGGCGCAATTTGCAAATTCAATGATAATGAGAGTCTAGCAAGATGCTGGTTAATTGAGCGCTGTATCGCACCTGCAATTTGCCCTGTAAAGCACCCATTCGGCAACCAGCACCAGATATGTGACCCTTAGGGGGAGATCAAATGGGGCAGCAGCGAACACTTCAGCGGTTAGATCGCGAAAATCTGAAGCAGTTAACTAAGCCTGCTCAGCATGAGGAGCAGCAGTCGCCAGTCCACCATCCTCAGGCCAATTCCATCGCGCGCTTGCAGCGCACCATCGGCAATAAGGCGGCTGGCCAACTGCTTCATCAGGGGCGAGGGGTTCCTAAAAGTACCGCGTTAAAGGCAAAAGCTCAGCCACACATTCAGACGAAAAA
>LMZS01000098.1 GCA_001567085.1 Chloroflexi bacterium OLB15 | reverse complement strand
CCGAGCTTTTGAGCACGAATGTCAGAGTTACGATTGTATTCCCCGGAGCAATTGCCACCAATATCACACAAAATTCGGGCATCGCTATACCTGCGGCGGGTGATGCCGATTCTGCGAAAAGTTTCCCCACCACGTCCGCCGAAGACGCGGCTAAGATCATCCTCAACGGCATAGAGCGCGATAAGTTTCAGGTCTATGTTGGCCGTGATGCGAAGATGATGAACTACTTTTACCGGCTTAGCCCATTTCGAGCAACACGGTTTATGTATAACCAGATGAAAGGGCTGCTGCCGGCCTGATCAGAACAACGGCAAAGCTATCGTGATTGATCCCCGTATGCCGGGTTGAAGGCGATATTTCGCACGCAGCGTGAATCCCTTATAGCCCGGCAGTTCAGCCTGCAACGCGCGGTAAAAACAGCGGCGGTTATTGCTACTAGAAGAAGCGCAACCTGTAGCATGTGACTCGCGTATTTCCTATAATCCACTCATGCGAGTTTTCTCAATATGGGGTAAAGACCATGTTCAATTTCGGAAAACGCCGCGCGAATGAGGCTGTAGAGATTGCAGCGGCGAATGGGTATGTACAGGGCGCTGCCGTTGAGTTTATCAAAGTTGCAGTTGATGAACAGCTTTGCCATCACTGCGGTGGCTGTGTAGCAGTTTGCCCACCAGACGCGATCTTCCTTGAAAATAGCCATCTGGCTATCAATCAGGAAACCTGTACCTCTTGCGAACGCTGCGTGAAGATGTGCCCGGTTCACGCTTTATCCATGCCTAATGGCCGCCCTGACATGCGATCGGGAAGCCGCCATGCCTAGCCGCCTGGCCGATGCATACGATGTGATTGTGGTCGGCGCTGGCCCTGCGGGAAGCGTGGCCGCGCGTTTGGCAGCGGAGCAGGGTTTAAATACCCTGATGATCGAGAAGCGGCAAGAGATTGGCGCGCCTGTGCGCTGCGCTGAAGCGGTTGGCGCAGAGGTGACCAAAAGTTATATCGAAGAAGACGAGCGCTGGATCAACGCGCACATTGATTTTTACGACATCACCAACACCAAAGGGGATTATGTGCGCGTGCCGCCTACTGAGCATACGTGGGTGGTGGATCGCAAGGTGTTTGACCTTGAGCTGGCGCACAAAGCGCGACGCTCTGGCGCGCAGGTTTTGACCAGCACCGCCGCTGTTGGGCTGATCAAGGAAGATACACGGGTGATCGGCGTCAGAATACGCGCGTTTGGCGAGATCAAAGACGTGAAAGCCAAACTAGTGATCGCCGCCGATGGAACCGAGTCGCAGGTGGCGCGCTGGGCGGGGCTAAAGACCGTGCCGCCCATGAGCGACTATTATTCAGGCGTACAGTATCTGGCTGGCAATTTGCAGGGCAAGATTGAGCCGAACGTGTGCGAATATCATATCGGTATGGATATTGCGCCGGGCGGTTATGTGTGGGTGTTCCCGAAGGGTGAGGATACGGCGAATGTCGGGTTAGTGATGACCGCTGACAAATCTGCTGATACCAGCCCGCGTGAATATCTGGATCGTTTTGTAGACGCGCATTTTCCCGATTCCAGTATTATGAGCGTGGTCGTGGGCGGGATACCGGCGACTGGCGCGCTCAAACGTATGGTCACGGATGGGTTGATGGCGATTGGCGACGCGGCACATCAGGCTGATCCGCTGACGGCTGGGGGCATCAATCTGGGCATGTTTGGCGCGGATATGGCGATACAGGTAGGCGCAAAAGCGATTCGAGAAGGCGATCTTTCAGCTAAACGGCTTCAGGAATATGAGCGTCTATGGCAAGAGCGTTTTGGCAAACAACATGCCGCGCTGCTGCAAGTGCGTAAAATGCTAACCAGCATGAATCAGGAAACGCTGATCGGATTGATTGAAACAGCCAGCCAACTGCCGATTGGCGAAATGACGCCGGGGCAGGTGATGATGACGCTGCTCAAAAGCCACCCGCGCCTGTTAATTGAAGCGCGCACGCTGATCACCACCGGATTGATTTTGAAGTGAACGGATTTCGACAATTTGCCGTTCGTTTATGAAAACTGGCGAGCGTGATCACTCTCGAAGCGCTTCAATTTCTCGCCTCATCTTCTGGCGAAAGCTGCTGAATCGGCTTGCTGCTGATGACCTGTCTGAAGCTAATACCCTTCGTTTGCTAACCACATTACGCAAAGAATATTCCCCTGAAAATGCTGGCGCCGCGCTAGAGCTGGCGCGGCTGCGCTTGAAGGCAGTCGGCAAATTTGGGGATGATGCGCCGCGCATGTTCTTCACCCGCGATGCGCTGGAGCAGGCCAGCGATCCGCTGATTCGGCAGTGGCGCGCCGGGCAAACGCGGTCAGGCATGGCGCTCATTGACGCTTGCTGCTCAATTGGCAGCGATGCGCTGGCGTTTGCACAGGCTGGCGCGATAGTAACCGGGCTGGACATTGATCCGGCGCGGATACAGATGGCGCGGCTGAATGCGCGGGCATTAGGTATATATGCCAGTTTTGAAACAGCCGATGTGCGCGAAGGGATGCTGCGTTCGGAAATGATATTTTTCGATCCGGGGCGGCGTGAGGGCGAAAAACGAATCCATCAGGTTGAAGCCTATCAGCCGCCGCTGAAGACATTGAAAGGGTGGGATGCAGAACGCATCATCGTTAAGCTGTCGCCGGGGGTTGATCTGGGGCAGCTTGAGGCTTATGGCGGAGAGACTGCGTTTGTTTCAGTGGATGGTGATTTAAAAGAAGCGCAGCTCACTTTGATACGCGGGCAAAGCATTGCCAGCCGCAGGGCGGTGCTGCTGCTGCCGAATAAGATGATGGAATGGCAGCAGGGCGAAGATATCGCACAAAGCCGGTTGTCGGAGCCGCTGCAATATATGATCGAGCCTGATCCGGCATTGATTCGAGCGGGACTGGTGACTGATGCGGCGATTGAATGGGACGCTTATCAGCTTGATGAAACGATAGCCTATTTGACAGCGGACGATGCGCCGCAAAGCGAATGGGCAAGGGCATGGCGCGTTCAAGAGTGGATGCCATTCAACGTGAAGCGGATGCGTGAAGTATTGCGGGCGCGCGGAATCGGGCAGGTGACGGTGAAGAAGCGCGGCACAGCAGTGACGCCGGAAGCGTTGATGGCTCAATTGAAGTTGAAGGGAAATAATAAAGCCGTGTTGATTTTAACACGGCTTCAGTGGGCACAGATTGTATTGCTTTGTGAAGAACCTTAACCACAGAACGGAGCGGCTGACCGAGGTACAGTCCAATAACAACGGTGAAAGATGACGGCGATGAGGGCAATGTGCGTTGTCGGCGGCGATGTAGTGCGCTGCGACGTTCGATGAAGGCGGCGATGAAGGGCAGCTGCGGCGTTGAATTGGCTACGATGAAAGCGGTGCGGCGATGACGGCAGGAACGTTCGCTATGGCTGGAATGTGAGTTGACTTCGGCGAAATAGACCGTTCGCTGCGGTCACCCGTTCCGTTCTATTGTTAAGGCGCTACATAAGCAATCGTATTCATGTTGATATAAAAACACAATGATTGCGCACCAGAATTCACAAACTTTTCGTTAACGTTACAAGTAATATTACGTTCAGGGAAGCCAAAAGCCCTGCAAGGTTTCAATTATGAAGAACGTATTGTTGCATGATTGTGGATTCGCTTAATTCGGCTATTCACATTATGGTTTGTTTACTGGCCGCGTCATTTTAAGCCATCGCCATAGAGAGCTTATTTAGGAGTCATCATGCGAAAAGTTGTCATTGCTCTATTATTTGCGCTCACTTTTACTGCTGTTTCCGCGCAAGAAGCCCAACCAACTGCCTTTATGCGGGCGATGGCGCTGGTAGCGTTTTCTGAATTTTTTACTGATGCGCCAGTTTTCCTGAGTTATGCAGACTATCATTCCGGGCTTGCCGCGCGCGGGCTGGAAGTTCCAGCAGATTGGGCGGCGTTGGAGGCTAGCGAAAACCCTTCGCATGTACTGCTGGCGCTTCCTGCGGCGGGGCCAAATGGGATATTGAGGAACTTGGTTCGCGGCGGCGGGGAATATGAAACCATACTGGGCTTCGACTTTTTCGATATAGCGCAGGGCGTAGAAGTTGGAAATCCGCCCGCGTTCGGGCAGATTCTAATTGGCGAAATTGACCCTGCGGCGGTGGTGGCAGCCTATGAGGCACGAAATTACAGCGCTGAAGCCTTGAATACCGGGATACTGCTTTGCCCCGAAATAGGCTGCGATACCAATATGGCAACCGATCTCGCAAATCTTAACCCGGCAAACCCGTTTGGCGGCAACATAGGCCGCAGCGAGCCCTTATTTGTCACCGACGGCGTATTGCTAAATGCCCCTGCTAATGCAGTACTCCAAGCGATGATGGACGCCTTACAACAGGAGGCAACAACATTTGCCGATTTGCCACAAGTGCAGGCGGTAGGCACAGTGCTAGCGGAATACCCGTTTGTGAACGCGGTGACACTGGTGAACCCGATGACGTTTGCGCTGGCTGATCCAGCTTCGCTGTTCGGCAGCGGCACTGATCCGGAAATGATTGAGTCCCTGCTGAACAGTATGCCTAATGGGATATTGCCACCCTATTCGCTGGTAGCAGTGGCGGGGACGGCGGATGATGCGGGCGAATATGGCCTGCTGATGCTGACTTACGATCAGGCCAGCGATGCCCAAAAAGCGGCGGGCGTGCTTGATGCGCGGCTGGCGGTGATGGTTTCGCTGCTAACTGACCAACTCTACAGCGAGTATTACGGCGCTGTGGGTATGCTGGAGCCTGCACAGGTGGTGAATGATGATGCGACTGGTCTATCAACTGTGATCGTGAGGTTGGCGGGGGGGCCAGCGCCTAATGTAGACGAAAATGGACAGTTTCAGCAGTCAGATACCCCTTACTCACGATTTTCCCAGAGCCTAATCGCTGACGATTTATCGTGGTTGGCATGGGGCAGCAGCAGCTAAAATCAGTTTCCAGAAGCGAAAACGCCGCTCATGGGCAGCGGCGTTTTTATGTCCATAGAGCCGCATGGGTCGAAAATTTGACACCTTTCCGCCATAATAACGCCTATTGTGGTGTGATAAGGAGTTCTGCATGCTTCCCCCGTATATCAATGAAGCGCTAACCGATTTCTCCAAACCTGAAAACCGGGCTGCGTTTGAAGAAGCCCTACGCCGGGTAAAAGCTGAACAGGGCAAAACGTACCCGCTGGTGATTGATGGCGAGGTCATTTCAAGCAGCGAGACGTTCGCATCTGTCAACCCGTCACGCCCTGCCGAGGCAGTCGGTCATTTTGCGCAGGCACGCGCGATGATGTAGATAAGGCCATCGCCGCCGCTGCCCGCGCTTTTGAAAGCTGGCGTAAAGTGCCGGTTGAAGAACGCGCGCGTTACCTGCTGAAAGCGGCCGCCGAAATGCGCCGTCGCAAGCATGAATTTAGCGCGGTGATGGTGTTAGAAGCAGGCAAGCCCTGGAATGAAGCCGATGCTGATACTTCGGAAGCGATTGACTTCATGGAGTATTACGCACGGCAGGCGGTACGTATCGC
>LMZS01000097.1 GCA_001567085.1 Chloroflexi bacterium OLB15 | reverse complement strand
GCCGGAAATGCGCGCGTTTCATCGTAATACTCAGCAGCCCGGTCAAACGAAACAGAATTGTTCTGGTCAGCCATGAAAATTTGCTCTAATGCTTCAACCATCATCAGGTATTATTGCGCGTCAGAGAAGACTCTACAATTCAGGAACACACGCTCATGGAACTCTACATAATCCGGCACGGGCAAAGCGTAAATAATGCGCTGCCTGACGATCAGCCGCGTGTTCAAGACGCGTCATTGACGGAACTTGGGCAGAAGCAGGCTGAACGGTTGGCCGCCTATCTTGCTGATGGAAGAAACCGCGATCCCCGCTACAGCCCGGCCACCGGGCATGCCGAACGCGAAGACGAAGCCACTTTTGGCATCACCAATTTGTATTGCAGCCCGATGCACCGCGCGTTGCAAACAACCCTTCCTGTAGCCGCCGCGGTGGGCTTAAAGCCTGAAGTTTGGATTGATATTCACGAGCATGGCGGCGTGTACCAGGCTACGCCTGATGGCATCGTGGGCTATACCGGGCGCACCCGCGCACAGGTGGCTTCTGAGTTTCCGGATTATGTGCTGCCGGAAGGGCTTACCGAAAACGGTTGGTGGAATGCTGCCCTCGGCAGCGAGCCGTATTACACCGCAGCAGGCAGGGCGATCAAGGTGGCTGCCGAATTGAAACGGCGCGCGCTTGAAGCGCCAGTACAGCCAGATGGCAGGCCAACGCGCATTGTGATGATCTCGCATGGCACATTTATTGACGCGCTGATCAAGGCGCTGCTTAACCAACTGCCAAACCGCAGCTTTTTCTACTTGCAGTACAACACAGGCATCACTCGCATTGACTTTGTAGAAAAAGAGCGCCTGTTGCTGCGTTATATCAACCGTGTGCCGCACCTGACCCCGGATATGATTTCATAATGCGGATGATGCCCGAATGCGCTGGCGCGGATTCGTCATTTTTTAACACCTTCCCGGCGTGACCTGCTGCCCTCGACAGTGTTAGAAAAGGCAGATGAAGATCGATCCCATTTAGGCTGTGTGTCTGAACCGGAATAACCTGTTTGCCGGGGGCTGACGATGGTAAGCAATCATTCACCGGACTCCTTACATCACCTTTCGCCGGATGAAGCGCAGCGGTTCTTTGGCGACGAATGTGCCTTAGCCGATCCTGATCCCGCGAACCCGCTTGCCAGCGTGAAGCGGGTGGCGCTGTTTGCCGAAGCATTTTTGCCGAAGGTGGATGGCGTCTCCAAAACAGCATTCCTAACCCTGCGCTATCTTCAGCGTACAGGGCGGGAAGTGCTGGTTTTTGCGCCGGATATTGCGCCGCATTCGGTGGGCAATACGCGGGTAATCCCGCTGCCTTCGGTGGGCTGGAATAAAGCGCCGGAATCTCGTCTGGCGCTGCCGCACCCTTCGGTTGCTCAGCACCTTGCCGAATTTAAGCCTGACTTAATTCACCTGTTTAGTCCGGCGCTGCTTTCGCTGACTGGTATGACGGTAGGCCGCCAGTTACAACTGCCCGTCGTCGCCAATTATCAGACCGATTTACCCGCGTATGCCCACCACTATAACCTGCATATCATCAGCAGCGCGGTTAAAGAAGCGCTGCGCTACTTACATAACCACTGCCATCTGACCTTAGTGCCTTCGCATTGGACGGCGAAACAGCTTAGCGATGAAGGATTCCGGCGGCTGCGACGCTGGGGGCGCGGCGTCAATGCCCGTCATTTCAATCCGGCGCATCGCTCTGGTGAATGGCGCGAAAGGCTGTTGAACGGGCGCGATCCTGATTCGCTGCTGTGTATTTACGTTGGGCGGCTTGCCAATGAAAAGCGGGTAGATTTGCTGCTGGAAGTGGCGAAAACGCCCGGCGTCGCGCTGACCATCATCGGCGATGGCGGGATGCGTAAAGAGCTGGAAGCGCAGTTTGAGGGGACACAAACGCACTTTATGGGCTATTTATATGGCGATGATCTGGCCTGTGCTTATGCCAGCGCCGATGTATTCCTGTTTACCGGCGTGTGTGAAACCTTCGGGCAGGTTGTTCAGGAAGCGATGGCTTCGGCGCTGCCCTGCGTGATCGTGAATCAGGGCGGCATCACTGATCTGGTCACAGATGGCGTGAATGGCTTTGTTTGCCCGCTTGATCCGGCGGCGTTGGCGGGCGCGGTCATGCTGCTGCGCGATAATCCCGATCTGCGCGCCAGAATGGCAGCGGCTTCGCGGCGAATGGCGGAAGCTAACCCCTGGGAAGCGATTATGGGGCAGTTGGAAGGGCACTATAGCGAGGCCATCACCCTTAATGATCGCCTGAAACGCCAGATTCCGGCGCAATCTGGCTTGTTGGGTAAAATCATTCAACTGCGCAACCCACTACCCGCGAGGAAATTTGATGACCGAGTATCCTAACGCGCCGCTGAAAACGGTTGCTTTGATCGCTCACGACAATAAAAAGACGAGATGATTGATTTCGCCACGCAGCACAAAGCTGTTCTGGCAAAATATCATCTGGTCGGAACCGGCACCACCGGGCGGTTGGTGGCTGAAAACACCGGGTTGGAAGTTGAACGTATGCTTTCTGGCCCGCTGGGGGGTGACGCCGAGATCGCAGCGCAAGTTGCTGAAGGCAAGATCGCCGCTGTATTCTTCTTCATTGATCCGCTGGACAAGCACCCGCATGATCCGGATATCAACACTTTGCTGCGCATCTGCAACGTGTATAACGTGCCGTTAGCGACCAATATGGCGACGGCGGCGTTCATTATTTCGGAACAACGGTTGTAGCCCGCAAAATCCTGACGGCCTCAACGACAGCTTTATGACGCGCAAATTATGCGGGGCAGCAGCTTAGCCCTGTTTTTGCGCGCGTTTGACCGCCCATACCAGTATCTGGTCGGTGAGGTAGGCTTGCGCGAAGCAGAAGATGACCAGCGCCAGCCCGATGAAGATGCCATAAGGCACCGTCGCCCAGATTTCGCCCGCGCGCCCCAGATACAGCATCCCCAATCCCCAATCGCCGAATGCGGCGGCGCTAAACATCAGCAGCCATGCCGCTGGATCGCTGGTCTGAAGCTGCCCACCGAGGAACTGGCTAACTCCATATAACAGGGCGGCAGTGACGCCAATGCGCACGATGATCAGCAGCAGTTGAAGCAATGTATTGTAGGTACGCTGCTGTACAGTGGTAGAGATGAACAAGCCAAGCGATGTATCCAGCCCAATGGCAGTGATCGGCAGCAGGATTGAAGCGGTCATGAGCAGCGCTAGCAGCAAGACCGCAGTGATCACGCTCACTTCGGGGATCACGCCGTTGATCAGCAGGTCAATATAGCGCCCCTGAAATGAGGTGAGATCGTAAAGCATACAGGCCAGCAGCAGCACCCGCCCGGCGATGACGATGCCAAGCAAGCCGCGCAGACGGTAAAACACCGATGCCCAGCGCGTGCGCAGCATCAGATCGGTGCCGCTGGGCGTTGCCCGCAGATTATCCCAGTGTTGCAGGCGTTGTTCGCGGCTGACCGTGCCTGTGGTTAGCAGCAGCGAGGCTATGCTGAGCAGAATTTGCAGGGTCAGCAGCGGAAAGTACAGGATGTTATTGATGGACTCGATAGGATAACTGCCCGGCTGAATACGCAAAAAGTGAGTCGCCAGCATATAGCCAAGCAGCAGTAATACCGCGCCCAGTATGATTACGCCCAAAGCACGCAGCAGGCGCACCCCGCGTGAAGGCGGCGCGCTGCGGGGAAGCTGATATTGCATCACCGGGTTATCGGCGCGCGCCAACCGGGCAGGGTAGGGAAGAAGCGGCGCATAAAGGTCACGTCAAATTACCTCGCCGGATCGTCTTCAGAGATGATTTCGCTGATGGCCTGTTCAATACCAGTGAACGCTTGCTGCCAGCTAGCACGGGCAATTTCGATGGTCTGGTTTGAGCGAATATAGTGAATATATACGTCCATATCATCCAATACAAGCAGTTCTGCGGCGGCGTGGGCGTATACTGAAACCTGCAAAGTATCACGTTCTGCTTGCTGGCTGGGCGCTGCGGCTGTTTTGTAATCAATCAGCGCCCACGTGCCATCATTTCGTTGCAGCACAACGTCAATCGTTCCGTGTATGGTATGCCGCCCCAGTTGCAGCACGAAGGGCAGCTCGCGGAAGCATTGTTTTGCCGTGAGCACCTGTTGATAAACGGCTGATTTTCTGACCGCGATCATCGCCTTGTAAGCCTGCCGCGCCGCCGCGATCCGATCTTGCTCGCGAATCAATCCCATTTCCCATGCTTCGCTTTGCAGGCGTTCTAATAGATCGGCTTGCAGTTCTGCGGTGGTATCCCAGCGCAAGGCGCGGTGAATCAATTCGCCAATAATCACGCCAGAGATGCGCCCCGGCATAGCGACAGCGCGGCTGATGGTGTGCGCGCCGCTTTGTAAATTTTCAGCACGCCAGCGGGTATGCATAAATAAACGCTGTGAAGGTTCGGCAAATACAAAATCGCTTAAAGCCGCCAGCGCAGTTGCCCGCACGCCCTGTATGCGCGGCTGGTAAGTGGGCAGCGGCGTGAGCAGCGGGGGCATTTCGGGGGTGATGTTCGTTTCTGGCATCGAAAATGGCGCAATTGCCCTGCGCCGCGCTGCCGGGCGCTCATCTACTGTGTATTCGGGGAAAATGAGGCGGCCTGTGCCCCAATCCCCTTGAAACGGAATCTCTTCATAGGCCTGATCTTCTGAAGGCGCAGCCTCAATTTGAAGCCCTGAGCGCAGCAGAGAAACCCAATCTGTCTTGTCGCTTTTATCCTCTCCAGACACGATCAGTAAATCCTGCGCGCGGGTGGCTGCCACGTATAAAAGCCGTCGTGATTCGGCATCATCGCGCTGAGCTTCCAGATAGGCTGCGCGGCGATACGCAAAAGCTTGAGGAGTTTCATCGCTGTCGTCTGATCGTTGCAGCCTGCATACCCAGCCTAGATCGGGATCGTTCAGCAGTAGTTCAGGGCTGCCGCGCCTGCCTACATTAGCGGCATCGGCAATGATCACCGCCGGAAATTCCAGCCCTTTACTGGCGTGAACCGACATGATTTGAACCGCGCCCTCTACGCTGACCACCGCTTCGCTTTCCCGCACTTCCAGTTCGGTCAGGTTTTGCACAGTGTGGGTGAATGTGCTGATGGATTGGCTGGCTGCGGCGGGCTGCATCGCCAGCGAAACCAGCTTTTCTACATTCATTCGGCGGCGCGCGCCGTCCGGCAGGGCGGTTAAGATCGCCAGATAGCCGGTTTCATCCAGCGCAAGCTGCATCAATTCAGCCACGCTGATGCGCCCGCTTAGGTCGCTTAACTTTTGCAGCGTCTTTCGGGCAAAAGCGGCGGTTTCCTGATCAGTTTCAGAAATACGCCTGCTTCCAGCCATAAGCGCCCGCCACAGGGTTGGGCGTGCTCTATCCCCGTCTGGCATCCGCAGCGCCAGCAGCATCTCATCGCTGAAGCCGAACAGCGGTGAACGCAGCGCCGAAGCCAGCGCCAATTCATCATTTGGGTTGTGCAGCGCAATCAGCAGATGCAGCACATCCCACACTTCGGGGCGGTCATAATAGCTTCTGCCGCCCAGCGTCACATAGGGAATGCCTGCATCGCGCAGGCCGGTTTCATACAGCGTGACGTAGCGCATACCACGAAAGAGAATCGCGAAATCGCCATAGTTGAGCGGGCGGGTGATATGCTGGGTTTTGTCGTAGCATGGCCTGCCGCTGGAAATCAGCGTTTGAATCTGCCGGGCGATGGTTTGCGCTTCCCACACTCGCCGTTCTTCGCTGTTGGCTTCGTCCATACGTTTGGGGTTGTAAAGACACAGTTCGATGGCCGCTTCATCGCAGGGCGGCTGAACGCGATGCGCGTGCATTGGCATGCCGAGCGTGGATTGATAGCGGGCAACCGGGCTGAGTTCGTCGCGGATCAGGATTCTGCTGAAGGCGGCATTGAAGCAGCCAACCAGCGGTTGGTGGCTGCGAAAGGATTCATCCAGCGATAGGCTGAGGCCGCCGCTGCCAATAATAGCCCTCTGCGCTTGCTCAAAGGTGGTGGGGTCTGCGCCGCGAAAACGATAAATGCTTTGTTTAGGATCGCCTACGATGAACAGCGCACCCGCGCGCTGCGGGTTGGCAAGCGCGCGTACAATATGCCACTGTGCGCCGCTGGTATCCTGAAATTCATCTACCAGCAGATGTTGAAATTCCGCGCCGTCATAACGGGCGGCCACTTCGGGGATCGCCAGCAGTTCCCGCGTTTTTAGTTCCAGATCGTCAAAATCAAGCGCGTGGGCGGCATCTTTTAAACGCTGGTAATGATCGCCTGCCAACGTCACCGCTTGCCGCCAGCCTTCCAACAGCAGCGCGGCACGAGCGTCATTGTCATTTGGCGCGTCGCCTAGCGTGGCAAATGCTTCTTTGCAGGCGGCAACCGCGCCGATCAGGACAGCGCGATAGCTTTTGACGTCTCCCCATACCCCGCCGCCGCCGACGTTTCCAACTCTTGCCTGAGACAGCGCGCGCAGGGCGTTGAAAGCAGTTTCAGGATCGCTGCTGGAAAGCGCGCGCATGTGCCCGGCGCATTCATGCCAAACCTCGGTCAGCTTATCGCTTCCGTTGATCCCCTCAAAGCCGAAATCGCGGGCGGCAGCCACCAGCTCAGTATGGGTTAACTGCCTGATCGTTTGCTGTAAGGCAAATTCGTAGGCCTGATTCCAGCGTTCAAACAGGTTCGGCGGCAGGTCACGCATATCGAATCGCAGGCTTTCGCCAAGCGTATTGATCACCAACTGCGGGTCGTACTCGTCAAACAGCGTTAGCACCGATTCGGGCATGCCTGCCAGATCGCGCAGCGAATCTTCAACCGCGTTTTGGCGCATCAGCAGCGATTGCGCATCATCCAGTACCGCGAAATCAGGATCAATGCCCATGACCGCGGCATTGGCGCGCAAGAGTGAGGCGCACAGGCTGTGAATCGTGCCGATACGTGCGCTGTCCATCTCGTTCAATCGCGCCTGCCACTGCTCATCGCCAGTTTCAGCCGCTTTTGCCAGCAGAAGCTCGCGCACACGATCACGCATTTCGCCAGCGGCCTTCTGCGTGAAGGTGATGGCGACGATCTGGTTTAGCCGCCACTCTGGACGGGCTTCAAGGAGCGCCAGAAAACGGTTGGTCAGAATGAAGGTCTTGCCTGATCCCGCGCCAGCGCTCACGGCGATATTGCAATCATGGCGGTAAATCGCGGCGCGCTGGGTTTCGGTGAGCGTATAGGCCGGCATTTACTGAACCGCCTCACGTGGTTTGGGGCGGCTGCCGGGCTGCCTGCGCTCCATCACCTGAATGCGGCATAGATGCGCATAGTCACAATAGAGATGGCATTTGCCTTCTTCTATGCCGTTCGATTCGGCGCTGAAATCGCCCGCGCGTGCCTGCCGCACGTAACGCGCCAGCGCTGCCTTGCCCGTTTCCGAATCGAGAGCTTTGCCGCTTACCCCTTCGGGCAGTTCATCTAGCCATAACACATCGCTGGATTTTGCATCGCGCAGGCTTAAGAACGCCCCGCCGATTTGCTGCGCGTCTAAAAGCTCACGGGCAGCCAGCAAATAGGTCATCATCTGGAAACTGCGTCCCTGCATATACTGTTTCAAGGTGGGCAGGCTGCTTTCGCTGCCTGATTTATAGTCAATGATCAGCACGCGACCCCCATCTTCTGCCAGATCGATGCGGTCAATCGTGCCGCGCAGCCGGATGCTGGTCTCGCCGTCCAGCGCAAGCGTGAAGGGCGTGTTTTCGCCAAAGCGTAGTTCCTGCGCAGAAAAGTGCCGCTTCCATTGAAACTGCTTGTTGAGCTTCAAACGCTGCTCAAAATCTGCGCGCAGCACCTTTTGTAACTGCCGCCGCAGTGCCGCCCCTTCCTGATGCCACAACGGCGATGGCACAAACCCGAAGATTGTCGGGGCGGTTTCCAGTACCTGTGAAGCCATATGTTCCAGCGCATTGAGCGCGTCATCCACAGCATCCAGATTTGGCTGCACCCCATTTTGGCGCAAATGCTGATATACCTGCTCAAGAATTTTGTGGCTGATGCTGCCGCGCATCAGCGCATCCGGCCCGATCTGCGGCTCAGTGATCGGCTCAAGTTTCAGCACCCGCCCCGCGAAGAAGCGAAAACCGCAGCTTCCGATCAAATCAAGCTGGCTGGCGCTCCATAAATAGGCTTCGCCTAACATTTCGCTGACAGTTTGTACTAATTCCAGATCGCCCAAATGACCGTTGAAAACGCTGCGCTGCCGCCGCTGCCTGTCCTGCTCGCCTTGCCAGTTACGCCGCAAGCGCTTAACCAGTGCGGTTTGGTATTGGTTTAGCCACATGATATAAGGCGCGTGGCGTTTTTCAGCGCTCCCCGCCAGCGCAACGGCAGCATCGGCCAGCGTGGGCGCGGATTCCGGCGGGTGAAGATCTCCCGGTTTCATCCTGATGATCGGTAAATCTTCATACAGCGCGGTCACGCTGCGCCAGAGCGGGCTTTCTACCCATGGCGCGCCATTTTTCACGGTGGGGCGGGTGAGGGTGATGCTTGCCTTCGCTTGATTGATCAATTCGTAGAAGATGCCGAAATCGTCCGTGCGCTCGGCCTGTGTTGCGAGCATGATGCCATCTTCGCGCAGGCGCAGCCGTTCGGCATCCAGCAAAAGCGGGTCTTCTGGCGCGGGTGCCGGGAAGATTCCTTCCGAAAGGCCGGGCATGAACAGGTGGCGGTGCGGGATGCCGCGCGCATCGTTCACCACAGTCACCAGCACGTGCCCTTCGCGTTGGCGGCCTTCAATATAATCGCTTTCGACGGCAGCGCGCAGCGAAGATAGAAAACCGGCAAAATCATGCGGGGGGCGCACGCCAAAAGTTGCCGCCAGCAAATCTGCCGAAAGCAGGCTGCGTAACGCCGCCTTCAACCGATCAACGGCGGCAATATCTCGCTCGATCAACCGTCGCTCACGCGCCGCGCGAATCCTTGCAGGCAGGTTGAGCTGATAGTGCGCCGTTTCCGCCGTCTCTTCGGCCTCACCGCCCAACTGCGCAAGGGTATCATCGCCAAGCAGGTTTTCCAGCCAGAGAATATAGGTTTCGATTTCGCCATCAGGCGGCGGGGTGATCTGTTCAAAAAATGTTTGCAGCGCATGGCGAAGCGCTTGCAGCGCATCGAGATTGTTATCCGCTTGCGTTGTTTCATCTTCTTCAGCCGGGATAGCTGCTCCCGCGCGGTTGATTTCTGCATCTAGCGCCGCCAACCAGCGCTCCCGCCCACCCGTGATGACATGCGTAAAACTGAGCTTTTCCAGTATCGCTGCTTCGTCAGTTCCGATTCCCGGAATGTCAAAATACGGCGAGCGCAGCACATCTAGTAAATCGCGCCGTCTAAAGTCGCCCGAAGGCAAATTCAGCAGAGCGAAAACTGCTGATACTGCCGGATTTTGAATCAGGATTTGGGCGCGGTGGAAAACAGCAGGCATATTCAGCCGTCGAAAGCCCATGCGCAGCAGCGGCGCATAAGTGCCCCAATCGCGTAGGGCAATCAGGATTTCATCCGGCTGTTCGCCACCCAGCAGCAGTCCCTTGATCCGCCGCAGAATGGCGTCAACCTCTCCGCTTGCTTCTGGCGCTTCAATGAGCATGAGCGATTGAGCGTCTTCTACCGCCAGCGGCAGTGCTGCCGGATTCATCAGGCTGCGGCTGAGATGGCTTAAGAGGGATGGCCGCTGATCCGGTATTTGCGGCAGCGTCACTACGGTTAGCGCAGTTCCAGCCGCTTCCTGCAAACGCTCTCGCGCTTGTGCAAAACGTTTGCCCAGCAGTGGCCGCCCTTCAGGGTGGGTGAGGGTGAGCAGCGTGTGGATATGCTGGCCTAAACCTGCCAGAAGCTGTGCCTGAACGCGGGAAAACTGATCATAACCGTCTACAATCAGCAGTTGCGCTTCCTGTGCGATCTGCGGATGCGCCTGTATCGCTTGTAGCGCCAGCCAGCCTTCGCCTTCATTATCTACCAGCGCGTGCTGCTGCAAAATGGTTTGATACGTATGATAAATGCGCGCGAGTTCACCAGTCTTTGCATCATAGGCAGCGGCTGAAAACTGCTCCGGCGCAATCAGGTTTTCCTTGAGTTCAAAGATGAATTCGGACAGCACGCGGGTAAGGCCGGGCGCTGAAGCGATTGGCGCAAACAGCCCATCCGGCTGCTGCATGATCACCCCGCGTACCAACAGCCGAAGCGCAAAATCGTCCAGTGTACGCTGTGGCTGGCCTGCTGCTGCTAGCAAATGGCGATACAAACTGTAGAAATCAAAAAACTCGATGTTGAAAAGCGAGCGTTGTGGCGAGTTTTCGATCAGGCGCGAGCGAAAGCCGTTGATCTGGCGTTCCGTTGCCATCAGTATCCAGATTTTTGCTAACGGATCGTGCTGTTTCAGATCGAGCAAGCTGCGCTGCACATATTCGGTTTTGCCGGCGCTGGAATCTGCCAGAATGAGTTGGAGCGCCATCAGCTTCAGGAAAGCAAACTGCGCGTAATAACGGCAACCTGATTCGCATCAAGCGGCGGGGCAGACAGGTATCCATTTTGTAATGCCGGATACAGGTTGATCAGGTGCGTCACCGGAATTTCGGGGCTGCGGGTGGTCAGCCCAACGCGCTGCGGGTCTGGGGTGAATACCACCATGCCGAAAATAGGCACATCACCGACGCCGCGCTTCACTAAATATTCGCGCACTTTGCGAATATCGGCGATGTCTTCGCGGGTAGGGCTGAATCCCGCAGGAACCCATTCCCCACTGCTGGCGCGTTTCAGCCAGTTTGCGCCTTCATTAATGTATGCGCCAGTGTTGCCAACGATGCGAAACACCATCACCCCCGGCGGCCCGACCAGCGCGGCATCAACATAACCGATCTGTCGCTTGTTGATGTTGCGAATATAGGTGAATTGATTGTCCAGCACTGGCTCCAGATAGCGCCCTGTCTCCATCGCCAGATCATTATCTTTACGGAAGGTGGCCGCGCGTGCGACCAGCACTACCGCGCCAATCAGCAGCATAATGCCGATGCCTACAAATACGCCGCGCACCAGTTCATAAAGCGGGTATGAGGGGAATGCGGGTTTATCTAGCGGCACGAGCAGCATCAGCACGCCAAGCGCGATTAAGAATACGCCCCCTGATCCTATCAAAAAGGCGATGGTATACAGTTGGTTGGCACGACGGGAAATAACGCGCTTAGGGGCAATATTTTGCATCTACTCGCACCTCATAATGGGATTAGTCGCGTTCAGGCGGCAGTGGCTGGGCAGGAGTGGTGTCTTCCACTGCTGGCGCCATGTAATTGATAGAGGAAGGGGTATGCCCTTCGGTGGTTTCATCAAAATTTCGAGTGATCGGGAAAGGGTCTTCAGGCAGGGTTTTAGGGGCAATAGCAGCTTTGCGCTCGGCACGTTGAGCGCGCTGGCGGCTGCGGCTTTCAGGTTTCTCTACTTTTGGGGCTGCGGCCAGCGCGGCGGCTGTCTTTTCGCGGCGGCTGACCAGTGCCTTTTCCAATGCCAGCTTCAAGTCGCGAAGTTTTGGCAGTGGTTTTTGAATGAAATCATCGGCTTGCGTGGTCTGGAAGATTTCGCGTTCGCGTTCCGGGCTCAGCTTATAGGCAGAAGTGAGAACGACAGCCGCATCTTTGAGCATCGGGCTTTGGCGTAAACGTGCGCCAACATCGTCCCCCTGTGCGCGTCCCGGAAGGCGAATGTCAATGAGTGCCAGCTCAGGAATTTCGCCTTTGTAGCGGCCTTTATCTACATCTTCCAACCAGGCAATGGCTTCTTCCCCATTCACGAAGGCTTTGCCATCAATGCCCCAAACCTCAAACATTGTGAGCAGAATTTCGTGGATGGCTTTTTCATCTTCCACTACCATCCATGTCGACAATGTGTATCTCCCGATGGTGACATTGGCGGCTTCAGCGACACTCCAACCGTTTCCTTACCCTACTATGATACGTTTCAAACGCGATTTCGCCAAACCTTGTAACAATTCATCAACGTATCTCAAGTATACTAGCATTGATTCTTTAGAAATTATCGAATTTCCGCTGGAGGCATCCCCGTGTGTTGGTAGCCGAAGACGAAGCAGACATCCGCATACTTATTACCACCATGATTAGTGTTTGGGGGTATCAGGCGGTAGCCTTTGAAAACGGGCAGAAAGTATGGGATTGGTTAGATAAACTCGAAGCTGATAATTTTTCCGGCACGCTTCCTGAAATTGTGCTTATGGATATCCGTATGCCCGGCAAAAAAGGTAACGAAGTTGCCAACCGGATGCGTTCGATTGCAAAATTAGATCATACGCCGATTGCCTTGATGACCGCCTTCTCACTTTCAGATGGAGAGCGGAAAGAGATGATCGATCAGGATGGTGTGGATACAATTATCAGCAAGCCGCTGCCGGATTTCGACCAGTTGCGCCAGATATTGCATTCATTGATCGAGCAGAAGAAGGCACCCACGCACCAGAATGGAGTGTGATCTAGCCGATGAGGGTACAACCACAGCCGGTACCGCCGGATGCATCAGAACTGAGTGGGGTAATAAATCACGTGAACGATCTAGGCGTTGCATCTGAAACCTTCTTTAGAAGGGTCTATAGGGGCTTGGGCGCAAAATGTTGAACAGCGCTCGGCTGAAGAACGCAACCGCTTACTGCAACGCGCCCTTGAACGCCGTGAAAGCGAAGTGCAGCGCCTGAATGCTGTGCTGGCAACCATTGAGCAGGGCGTGATCATGCAGGATGATGAAGGCCGCCTTGTGCTGATGAACGAAGCCGCGCGTAATTTGCTGGGTGGGGTCAAAGCATTCTGGGAAAGCGAACTGGGGATGCTTTTTAACCAGTTCCGCGAAGTGACTTCAGTTTCAGATGAAATTATTCCCTTAAGCGAGCCTACGCGCGTACAAATCAACAACCGCATCATTGGGGCGCAGTTGGCCGCCGTTGCCGACGAAAAAGGTGCGCGTTTAGGCACATTGATTGTGCTGCGCGATGTGACCAACGAAGCCGTTTCAGATCGCCTTAAAGAGCAGTTTGTGATGGCAATTTCGCACGAACTGCGCACGCCGATGGCCGTCATCAAGGGGGTGAGTGAAGTCATCCTTGAGCAGGGCGAAGAAACCAAGCCGAATCGCCGTTTGCTGGAAACCTTGAGCCGCAATGTGGATATTCTGGATCGCATGATCGTTGAACTGCTGGATATCTCAGAATTGGATGCCAGCAATTTCACAGTACGCGCCGATCCGCTCGATCTGGAAGATTTGTTGTGGGCAACCGTCAATAGTATGCAGCCCGAAATTAAGCAGGCGGGACTGGATATTAGTGTGATGGTGCGCGATCAGAACGCGCTGCGTATTCGCGGCGATATGCAGCGGCTGCGCTGGGCAGTCGGGCATTTGCTGCAAAACGCGATCCGCTATACCGAAGAAGGCGGCCATCTAGTGCTAACCGCTAATCGCGCCAATGACACGATTACTTTACAGGTGGTAGATACCGGCGTTGGCATATCAGAGCGCGATATGCCGCACATTTTTGAGCGTTTCTACCGTGGTGAGGCGCGCACCGCCAACGGCAAATTAATTGACCCGCGCGGTTGGGGCAGGGGTTATTCATCGCCCAAAAAGTGAGCGAGGCGCATGGTGGTTACCTGTCTGCCCATAGCCAATCCGGTCAAGGCAGTATTTTCACGATGGTGCTGCCAACGATGTAGCCCTGTGAGATTCAGAAGCCGTTGTTGAATTTGAAGAGATACGCAGTCATCTGCCTATCTCTTTTTTATTGTGCTCTGACACTCAAAGTTTCTCGCGTTCTTGGCATCCATTGCGCTCAGTCGTTACAATCACGTATCTATACTTGAGGAATCAGGGGGCATTTCAGTGGCTGCAATCGGTGCGTTCACATTTGTGCTTCACAGTCATTTGCCCTACGCGCGCAAAGCGGGTCGCTGGCCGCACGGCGAAGAATGGTTGCACGAAGCGGCGATGGAGACCTATATCCCGCTTCTGGAAACACTGTATGATTTGCGTGCAGATGGTGTTCCTTTCCGCATCACCATCGGCATTACGCCTATTCTTGCTGAACAGCTTGCCGATGAAGATGTGAAAGATCATTTTGATCAATATCTGGATGATCGTATCCAAGCGGCAAAAGAGGACATTGAACTGTTCTCGCAGGAAGAACCTGTCAACGAGCAGCTTGTCGTTCTTGCGAACTGGTACGTAGGCGTTTTTGAGCGCGTAAAAACTGCCTTTGACAGCCGTTTTCAAAGAGACATTCTCGGCGCTTTCAAACAGTTGCAGGATGAAGGCCTGATCGAGATCACCACCTGCGCGGCGACGCATGGTTACTTGCCGCTCATGGGGAACGACAGCACCATCAATGCTCAGCTTCGTACCGGCATTCGCAGCTACGAGCGCTTTTTTAACCGCAAGCCAACCGGCATCTGGCTGCCTGAATGTGCCTATCGCCCCGCCTATGTCACTGAAACCGGGCGTAAGCGCCCCGGCATTGAACATTTTCTGGGTGAAAACGGGCTAAAGGTGTTTTTCAGCGAAACCCACACCATCACCGGCGGGCAGCCGGTAGGCGTAGCCGGTGGCGATATTATCGGGCCGTATGGCGTAATCAAGCGCCGCTACGTGATCCCCGCCAGCAAATCAATCAATGTTCCTGAGCGCAGCGCCACGACCTTTCAGCCCTACTATGTGTTCGATACCACCGATTATCCCGAATTGAATTATTCCGGCGTATCGGTGATCGGGCGCAATAATTCGGTAGGGCAGCAGGTGTGGAGTGCGGAATGGGGCTACCCCGGCGATTTCGACTACCGCGAATTTCACCGCAAAGCAGGCAGCAGCGGCATCCAGTACTGGCGTATCACTGGTGCGGGCATCGATCTGGGTCACAAAGATTTGTATCATCCCGATTGGGCGGAATACAAAATAGATCAGCATGCTGAACATTTTGCGCATCTCGTAGGCGATAACTTACGCAGCTACGCCAAAGAGACAGGCAAATTCGGGCTGGTATCTGCTAATTACGACACTGAACTGTTTGGCCATTGGTGGTTTGAGGGCGTTGAGTGGCTGGGTAAAGTGCTGCGTCACCTTGCCGACTCTGGCGATGTTGAGCTGACCACTGCTTCGCGCCACATCAACCTGCACCCGCCGTCAGAAGTTTTGAATCTGCCTGAAAGTTCATGGGGCGCTGGCGGAACTCATTTTGTGTGGGATAACAACGATACACACTGGATGTGGGCGCCTATTCATGAAGCCGAAGCGCGCATGGAAAATCTCGCCAATGAATTTACCGATCCCACGCCTTCGGAAGCGCTCGTGCTGGCGCAAACCGCCCGTGAAGCGCTGCTTCTGGAAAGCTCCGATTGGCCGTTTCTGGTCACTACCGGGCAGGCGCGGGAATACTCGATCCAGCGGTTTAGCCAGCATCTTGAGCGTTTTAATAAGCTGGCTTCCAGCCTTGAGAAAGGCACGCCAGATGACGATCTCGCTGCCGAACTCTGGGAGCTGGATAAAGTGTTTGGCGATATTGATTATCGCGATTTCCGAACCTATTCCGGCTGAATTCGCCACCTTGCCGTGATGTGATGGCGGTATTCAACTTTACGCCGCGCATTCTCCGGAGAGTTTTTCAATGAACGTGCTATTTGTGAGCGCTGAGGTCGATCCGTTTGCCAAAGTTGGCGGGCTGGCTGATGTCGTCGGCTCGCTGCCTAAAGCCTTGCGCCAGCGGGGCATTGATGCTCGCGTGTTAATGCCGCTCTATGGCTCGATTAATCCCGCGCGCTGGCAGATCGAACATCTGCTTTCCTTTCAACTTCCGCGCAAATCAGGTTTAGCTGACTGCCATCTTTTTGTAACTGAACACGACGGTGTGCCGATCTATTTCCTGAAATCATGGCCGTATTTTGGCGAAGAGGGCACGGTTTATACCGAGTGGAATTGGGACTGCCCCCGCTTCATCTTTTTTTGCCAGGCCGTGATTGCAGCGGTTGATGCGCTTCGTGAACAGGCTGGTTGGATGGCAGATGTTTTACACGCCAACGACTGGCATACAGGCCTCGTGCCATTTCTGGTAGATGGGCAGCGCTGGCGTCAGGAATGGTCAGGCGTAGGCACGATGCTCACTATCCATAACATGGCATATCAGGGCGATCACGCCGGCACGTTTTTGTACGATGCTGGCGTTGCTGCCAGGCTGCACCCTGAACTTGAGGCGCGTGGTCTGACCGATAATCTGCTGGGAATCGCCATCGCCTTTTCAGACATCATCACCACTGTCAGCCCGCGCTATGCCATCGAAATTCAGTATCCCCATGCCGGCTATGGGCTGGACGGCTTGTTGCGTACCCGCATCCCTGATCTATATGGTGTTTTGAACGGGCTGGATCTGGAACTGTGGAATCCGGAAACCGATTCGCATCTGGCTTCCAATTACAATGCCGCTAACTTTAGCCAGAATCGTGGCTTGAATAAGAGCGCTTTGCAGCGTGAAGCCGGGCTGGAAGTGCGCGAAGATGTCCCCTTGATCGGCATGGTCACCCGTTTGGTCTGGCAGAAAGGGCTTGATCTGGCAATGCCGGCGCTGCGGCATTTGCTGGCGGGCTACGATGTGCAGTTCATCGGTCTGGGGTCGGGAGAGCCAATCTATAACGAGCAGCTTCGCCAGTTGGCCGCAGATTTTGGCTGGAAGGCGCGCGCCTATGTTGGCTTTGATGCCGCTGTTGCCCAGCGAATTTACGCAGGCTGTGACCTGTTCTTAATGCCCAGCCATTTTGAGCCGTGCGGCGTTGGGCAAATGATCGCTATGCGCTATGGCGCGCTGCCAGTCGTGCGCGAAACGGGCGGGCTGGCAGATACCGTTCAAAATTACGACAGCCATGATGGCTCACACGGCACCGGTTTCGTATTTCAGTGGGAAGAGGCCGACGCGCTGTATAACACGCTGGTTTGGGCGCTGCGCACCTATGCCGGGCATAAATCTGCATTTAGACGTATGCAGCATAGGGCGATGGAAACTGATTTTAGCTGGACGCGCAGCGCGGGTGAATATTCTGCGCTGTATGATGACTCTGTGCGCCGGCATCGTGGCGGTTAACCAGGGGGTTAGTTTTCTTCTCTGGATTGAGGCACAATACGCATAAGTGAAATCCTCGTTAGGAGGGGCATAAGTTCATGAAAGTAAAAGCCGTGATATTGGCGGGTGGCGAAGGGACGCGGCTGGCAACTTTAACCTCGAAGCGCGCCAAGCCTGCTGTGCCGTTTGCCGGAAAGTATAGAATTATTGATTTTGCGCTTAGCAATTGTGTGAACTCGAATATTTTTGATGTTTTGATATTGACCCAGTACCGCCCACATAGTTTGAATGACCATATCGAGCGTGGCCGTCCCTGGGATTTAGATCGTTCGTTCACGGGTGGCGTGCAAATTTTGCAGCCATTCAAAGGCAGTAAGGATACCGACTGGTATGCTGGAACTGCTGACGCTGTAACCCAGAACATAAACTTTGTGCGCCGTGGTCGCCCTGATTATGTACTGATCCTCTCTGGCGATCATATTTATGAGATGGATTACGATGTGCTGGTGCAGTATCACCGCGATAAGGGTGCGGACGCCACTATTTGCGTGATCTCTGTGCCGCTGGATGAAGCCAGTCGTTACGGCATCCTTTCCATTGACGATGACTACCGCGTGAACAGCTTTGTTGAAAAACCTGCGAACCCGCCCAGCAATCTCGCCAGTATGGGCGTCTATGTGTTCACTTATTCGACGCTGGAACGCCTGCTCAGCGAAGATCGTGAAAATAGAAGCTCAAGCCACGATTTTGGCAAGGACATTATTCCGCGCATGGTGGCCGAAAACATGGGAGTTTTCGCTTATCCCTATGGCGGCTACTGGATTGACGTTGGAACAGTGGATGCTTTCTGGGAAGCGCACATGGATTTGCTGGCTTCACCGCCATCTATCAATTTGAATGACCGCACCTGGGTTATTCATACCAAGAGCGAAGAGCGCCCGCCCGTCTATATCGCTTCTGGCGCAACGGTGCGCAACAGTATGATCACACATGGTTGCGTGATCAGCGAAGGCGCGCTGGTCGAACGCTCGATCCTCTCACCGGGCGTATTTGTTGGCCCGAACGCCGTTATCCGTGAATCAGTCATTTTGAATGATGCCTATATCGAATCTGGCGCGATTGTTGAGCGCTGCATCCTGGATAAGATCGTGGTTATTGGTCACGATGCGCGGGTAGGCAGTATCCCGACGGTAGGGGAACTGGGGATTACCTGCATTGGCAAAAACACGCATGTTCCCGCCGGATATACAGTAGGCGCTGGCTCAGTATTAGGCACTGACCTGCGTATGGAAGCGTTTGAAAACTTCCGCGATAAAATTGTGCCCAATAACAGCAAGGTGGGTTACAGCGGGAAGCGCTAAGCTAAATCGCGGGGGTGTAGCGCATAAATTTACAGGGAAACAAAAATCGGGGCGCATTTTGCGTCCCGATTTTATTTACTGCGATGTAGTTGTCGGTTATAACTAGACAACAATAACCGAATTGTCTTCGCCAAAACCGTTAGGAACATACTTGTCAGCGGCTTCGTCGTTATGCCACTCAGTATTGTTCACCAGATAGCGGAATTGGTATTCCTTGCCCGTTTCCAGATCAAGGGTCAGTTTGAAACTGCCGTCCTTCTGGCGTTTCATCGGGTCTGCGCTCTCATTCCACCCGTTGAAATCGCCCACCAGTGCAATCGATTCGCCATCCCAGATGCTGGGCGCTATGAAGGTCACTTTGCAAACGGGCTTTGTCTTCAGGTATTTCTTGTCGAGCATGTCAGTCATACGTCCTCATCCACACGGATTATGCGTTTGTGTTGATTGTGCATTTTAGCACGATCAGTTATGCAATCGGTAGACTGTATATTTTAGTCCCCAATAATGATCCTGATTATAAGGGTCGGGTTAAGGGTTGGTGAATTGGGCAAAGTGCTGAAATTTTGACGGCTGGATTTTGGGTTGTAGCCCGTAAACTTTCCCGTACACTTCTCTGGTAGAGTCACGCCAGCTCTTTAAGTAAGGTAAAATGGCCTTGTGAATTTGACAATGCGAACTGCATGACGGCTGATAGACCGTCAATAACACAGGAGTATATGAATAAATGGTAACGCCTATTGCAAAAGTAAGCGTTGTTCCCCGCTTACCAGATCATATCGGACGGTTGATGGAACTCGCGTGTAATTTGCGCTGGTCATGGGATTCTGATACACGCGCGCTGTTTCGCAGGTTGGATCGCGATTTGTGGGATTCAACCACACATAATCCGGTGATATTTCTGGGCAGAATTGATCAGCGCCGTCTGGAAGCCGCTTCGGAAGACCCCGCTTTTCTGGCGCACTATCGCCGTGTCTGCGATGCTTTCGACAGCTATATGAATCCGGAAAAGACATGGTTTCAGGATCAATACGGAGCGGAGATCCCCCCCCGTATCGCCTATTTCAGCATGGAATTTGGCTTGACCGAATGTTTGCAGAGTTATTCCGGCGGCTTGGGCATCCTCAGTGGTGACCATTTGAAAAGCGCCAGTGATTTAGGCGTGCCGCTGGTTGGGGTTGGGCTGCTGTATCAGGAAGGTTATTTTCGCCAATACCTGAACGCTGATGGCTACCAGCAGGAACTGTACCCGATTAACGATTACAGCGTGCAGCCCGTTTCCCTTGTGCGCGATGAAAATGGCGATCCCCTGCTCATCAGCGTTGATCTGCCGGATCGTAAGCTGTACGCGCAAATTTATCGCGTGCAGGTAGGCAGGGTTTCCCTGTATTTGCTGGATACCAATATCGCTGAAAATCCGCTTGAAGAAGATCGTAATCTGACTGACCGTCTGTATGGTGGAGATCGCCGCACCCGTATTCGTCAGGAAATCCTGATGGGCATTGGCGGCATCCGCATGTTAGAGGCGTTGAACCTGCGCCCTGATATTTGCCATATGAACGAAGGCCATTCGGCGTTTCTGGCGCTGGAGCGCATCCGGTTGTTCATGAAGGAACATCGGGTTGATTTTCAAGAGGCGATGGTGATCACCTCAGCATCCAACGTGTTCACAACTCATACACCAGTGCCTGCCGGACTTGAACGCTTCGGATTTGACCTGATTGACGAGCATTTCACCGGTTACATCAAGGAGCTTGGCCTCACCCGCGAACAGTTTCTGGATATTGGCCGCGAGAACATGGGGACGTATGAGCTTTTTTCGATGGCCGTGATGGCGATCAAAATGTCGTCTTCATCCAATGGGGTGGCTAAGCTGCACGGCGAGGTTTCCCGTCATATGTGGCAGTGGTTGGCGCCTAACTTTCCGGTGAAGGATGTGCCGATCTCGTCCATCACCAACGGCGTGCATGTGCAAACATGGATCAGCCGTGATATTGCCACGTTGTTGGATCGCTACCTTGATCCGGCTTGGCGTTCTGAAGAATGGCGTGAAGATGTATGGCAGGGCATTGACCGCGTGCCGGATGCTGAACTCTGGCGTATCCACGAGTTTCGTCGGGAACGGTTGGTGCTGTTTGCCCGTAAGCGGTTGGCTGCCCAATTAGAGCGTAAAGGCTCAAGCCAGAGCGAGATCGCCCGCGCTTCTGAAGTGCTTAGTCCGGGCGCGCTGACGATTGGCTTTGCCCGCCGTTTCGCCACATATAAACGCGCGACTATGCTCTTCAAAGATCAGGATCGGCTGCTGCAAATCCTGACCAATTCCAGCCGCCCGATACAGTTTATCTTCGCCGGAAAAGCTCATCCTCACGACGAAGCAGGAAAGGAATTTATCCGCCAGATCGTCAACCTTGCCCGGCAGACGCCGTTCCGTGATCATCTGGTCTTTATTGAGGATTACGACATGCTGGTGGCGCGCTGCATGATACAGGGGGTAGACGTATGGTTGAACAACCCGCGCCGTCCGCAGGAAGCCAGCGGCACCAGTGGCATGAAGGTGATCTACAACGGCGGCCTGAATTGCAGCATCCTTGATGGCTGGTGGGCGGAAGGCTACAGCCCGGAAGTTGGCTGGGCAATTGGCAGCGGCGAAGAATATCCCGAAAGCGAAGCCGAGCATCAGGATTATGTCGAAAGCGAACTGCTGTACAACATTCTGGAGCATGATATCGCCGCGCTGTTTTACGAACGCCAGTCAGACAATGTGCCCCGTGAATGGATGGCTAAAGTAAAAGCTGGCTATAAAAAGCTGGCGCCGTTCTTCAATACCGGGCGTATGGTGCAGGAATACACCGGGCATTTTTACATGCCCAGTTTTGAGCGTTACCAGCAGTTGACCACGCCCGATCTCACGATGGGCAACGCCTATGCTGATTGGCGGCGTAAAGTATCTTCAAACTGGAAGGATATCCGCATTAGCGATGTCCACGTCTCCACGCGTGAAGTTCAGGTTGGTAGTGAAATTGAAGTCACGGCGAAAGTCTCGCTGGATTCGCTTACGCCTGCCGATGTGCGTGTGGAAGCCTACTACGGCCTGCTCACCGCGCGCGGCGAAATTGACAGCGACGCGCAAGCAGTAGAGATGCGCCCTGAAAGCATGAATCCGGTTGGTAAGGGTGAGTATATCTTTAAGGCGAAAATTACGTGCGAAACCAGCGGGGATCGGGGCGTTTCTGTGCGCGTGATGCCGAATAACCCCAGCCTGCCTTCGCCGTTTGCGCTTGGCGTGATGAGCTGGGCGAAATAGGAAACACCCCTTGCGGGCATTTCTCAAGCGGAATCAAAACGGGTGCAGCATGTCGCACCCGTTTTTGTATCCTGCTATGAGCGGCTTTGTACTAGTCTTGCAGCGTGAACAGATAAGCGATCACATCGTTGATTTCCTGCTCAGACAGCACATCGCCAAAGCCGTGAGGCATATGCAGCGCCCAATCCGGTTGCCCGTCAGCAACGGGTACGATGAGCGCTTCAGGATCAATGATGGACTGGTGTATGTACTCAACCGCAGTTTCACCCTCAACGCGGGTTTCAGCGCGTACCGCTACGTCCCATAGGCCGGGGCCAATCAAGCGCAGTTCATCCGGCGTGATGGAGTGGCAAGCATTGCAAGACCACGAACTGCCATCAGGCAAGGTGTGTTGGGTGGTAAATACCACCTGCCCGTTAGCCGCATCACCAGTTACCTCTCCACCGCTTGCCGCGGGTTCAGTTGGGGGCAGGGTAGGCGGCAGCGCTTCAGTGGGCGCTTCTGTTGGGGCTGGCCCGGTACGGGCGTTGCCGTGGGTGGTACAGGCGTCGCCGTGGGTGGCACAGTAGTAGGTGTGTCGGTTGCCGGAAGTGGCCGTTGGCGGTAGGCGCAATCTCCGTCAGGTGCTCGCTGGTTGCAGCCAGCGCAACTTTGCGTTTCTTGTACCTCAGCCGCCCATTCAGGGGTCGGCAATAGTGCCGCAGGCCGATGCCAGTATGGCAGCCGTGCCGAGGCCGGAAACGAGGATAAGACGCACAAAATTCGCGCGCATAGGCGTCATTCTCCAAAGGTCAAGCAGATAGGCTTGTGCAATTCAGAACAATGGTCTGAGTATAGCGCACACGCTCCCCGCTTTCCAATGCCCGGTAGAACCATAACTACGGAAGGCGTGGGGTATATTTTAATGGCGCTGTTTTTCCCTTTTTACCCGGCAGTTGCTGCGGCTCATAATTTGTTGTTTTATGCCAATCCGCGCCTGTTTTAGAGGCCAATTT
>LMZS01000096.1 GCA_001567085.1 Chloroflexi bacterium OLB15 | reverse complement strand
TGTTTAGCACCTGAAGTAGATCGGCGTTACGATCGCTTATACGCCTATCTACAGGATGATGTTTCCCAACGCCGCCCTAGCGTTAACCTGATGGTTAATCTTCTGGGCGGTGATGTTGTAGAGCGCTTTGCAGTTTGGGAACGCTTGCAACCAGATCGCCCGCTGCGAGCCAATCACCTGATTGAAACTGTCCCCGATCCCAGTCAGGCAACTCCAACCTTCCTGGCGCACCATCTGAAGCTTGATCATCGCATCGTGCTTTATTTGCTGGGCGATACAACCGTTGATCCGCGCTTAAAGCACACAGTGACCCTGCAAATGCCATCCGACATGAAAACGCGGGTGGTTGAAGTGCCGGAAACCCTGCGTCTCGCTATGGAGAACGCTTTACAGAATGACCCGCCCATTGTGCATTTGCACGGCGCTAACGGCACCGGGCGTAAGTCGGCCGCCGAAGCGGTATGCGCGCGCTACGATATCCCCCTGATCACGGCTGATCTGAATCTGATGAAAGAGTTGGATATCCCGGTTCAGCTGGCGTGGGAACTCGCCCTGCGCGAAGCTGCCCTGAATAATGCCGCCCTGCTGCTGTACAACTGGGATGCCTGCCTGAATCAGTCTGATTTACAGCCGCCTGCCGATCTTTGGAAAGCAGTTGAACGCTACCCGCGCGTCGTTTTTCTCTCCGGCAGCGAATCTTTTGAACCCCTTGATCCAGAGCGCACGCGCAAATTACTGCGCATCAACTTTTCGATGCCAGCTTACGAGATTCGCTTTGCGGCCTGGCGTGAAGCGTTGCAGTCCAGCAATGTGAATCTTAGCGATGAACGGCTTGATGAACTTGCAAGCAAATTCAAGCTCACCGGCTCGCAAATTTCGCTGGCTGTGCATACCGCCACCGATCTGGCCGCTTCACGTGGGGAAGAAGCCACGATTGAAGACCTGATTTCTGGCGCCCAAGCCCATTCCAGTCTGAAGCTGGGGCGACTGGCAAAGCGCATTGTGCCGCGTTTCGCCTGGGGCGATCTGATCCTTCCGCCCGACCGTATTGAAGTGCTGCGTGAAATCTGTGCCCGCATTCGTTACGGGCATGTGGTCAACGACTCGTGGGGCTTTAGCCATCGCGTCGCCGCAGCGCCGGGCGTCACCGCGCTGTTTGCGGGCGAAAGCGGCACCGGCAAAACCCTTGCAGCCGAAGTGATTGCCCACGATCTCGGCTTGCTGCTCTACAAAATTGACCTTTCAGCGGTGGTAAGCAAATACATCGGCGAAACTGAGAAAAACCTGAGCGTCATCTTTGATGAAGCCCACCAAAGTAACGCCGTCCTGTTCTTTGATGAAGCCGATGCATTGTTTGGCAAACGCTCTGAGGTGAAAGACGCGCATGACCGCTACGCCAATCTTGAAGTGGCTTATTTGCTTCAACAACTCGAAATTTATGAAGGCGTAGCCATTTTGGCGACAAATTTACGACAAAACTTAGATGAAGCATTCACACGCCGTCTTAGCTTTCTGGTGGACTTCCCATTTCCGGAGCGCGAATACCGGGAAAAATTGTGGGTTTCGCATTTCCCATCAGAAGCGCCGCTTGGAATGGACGTGGATTTGTACGAGCTTTCAGACCGTTTCTCGCTGGCGGGAGGCAATATTCGTAATGCTGCCATTGCCTCTGCATACTTAGCGGCTGCCGATGGCGGGCAGATCACAATGGCGCATTTACGCCATGCGATCAAACGCGAGCATCAGAAGATGGGACGTTTATTAGATGATGATTATTAGCGAAACGGCTGACGGGCGATGATTCAAGACCTTGATAAAACCCTTGAAAAATTGCTCTATGACAAGGGCAGGCTCAATCGAAATGATATTGACATTTCTTTTGAGCAGCCTAATGGCGATTGGTCTTCGCGCATTAGCCGCCCCACCGTGAATATCTGGTGTTTCGATATTCAGGAAAACCTGAAGATGCGCACGATGGCGCCGCGTATGGTGCCAGAGTTGAATATCGGGGTTCGCAAGTTCCCGCCGATTCGCCTCGATCTCACCTATCTGGTCACAGCATGGGCGCGCAAAGTGGAAGATGAACATCAGTTGCTGTGGCGCGCGCTTGGCGCATTGGCGCAAATTCCTGAGCTTGATCCTACAACCTGTGAAGGTGCGCTGAAGGATCAGCCGTATAATATTCCTGTGCTGGTGGCGAATATGCCCACCGGCATGCCCAATATGTCTGACTTATGGAGCGTGCTCAATAATCAGATGCGGTTGGGCTTCACCACTGTCATCACGCTGGCGCTAGACCGGACTACGACCTTTGAGTCGCCGCTGGTTCTCGAAACCGATATCCGCATCGGTGTCTCAAGCGAACCAGAATTCCGACAGATCGACATTATGGATGTTGAACTTCGGGAACGCCACGATCTGCCCGCTGGCAGCAATGGCGATAGCAATTCAGCCGATGGCGGAAGCGCGAAGAAAAAGCGCAGGTAACACCTTTGGATTGTGCGAGTCACCCTGATTTAGAGGGTGTTTTGCAGAAATAATGGTTTGCTCATTATTAGGAGGAGAAATGTCGCCGAGTTACTTATCACCGGGTGTATATGTCGAGGAAGTCGACAAGGGGACGAAGCCGATTGAAGCCGTAGGTACGGCTGTGGCTGCGTTCATTGGATACACAGAGCGTGCGTCTACCGAAAAAGACGGGGAAGTGGTGTCTTTGCTCGGCAAACCAACGCTTGTCACGAATTGGGCGCAGTATGTCAAGAGCTTTGGTGGCTTCGTTGAAGGTGCCTACCTGCCGGATTCAGTATATGGTTATTTCAATAACGGCGGCGGCATCTGCTACATCGTCAGCATCAAGACTCTGGGCGCTTCGGCTGATCCCGATGCCGCAACAGCGGCAAAGGTTGCGCTCCCATCAGGCGACGCGAAGGGTGGCACGCTGCTCGAACTGGTCGCCAAGACCGGCGGCCCGGCGGGCAATAACATTAGCGCTGTCGTAAAGCCGAATTCTGCCGAAGGCGCTAAGGACTTCACACTGGTCATCAACGTGAACGGCAGCCCTGTTGAAACCTTTGAAGGGGTTACGACAGGCAAGGGCGAGAATAACGTTGAAACCGTCGTCAAGGCGAAATCTAAGCTGGTTGATGTCAAGGTTGTAGCCAAATCTGAAATCGTCGCTGCGGCGGGTGAATACTCGCTGTCCGGTGGCGAAATCAAGACCAAGGCCGTAACCCTTGCCGATTATCAGGGCAGCGCCGCCGAACGACTGGGCATGGCTGGCCTGGAGCCGCTGGATGACATCACCATGTTGGTGGTGCCGGACTTGATGAGCAGCTACGAAGCGGGTGAAATTGACGCCAAGGGCGTTCAGGCGGTTCAGCAGGCGGTGATTGACTACTGCGAAGGCGTGCGTTACTGCTTCGCCGTCCTCGACTGCCCGCCCAACCTGATGCCGCAGGAAATGAAGGCTTGGCGCTTGCAAGTCAACTATGACAGCACCCGCGCCGCGCTCTACTACCCCTGGATCGAAATTGCCGACATGACCGGCAACGGTGGCCGTACCCGTATGGTTCCGCCCTCTGGTCACATGGCTGGCGTTTATGCCCGCACCGATGCCACTCGCGGCGTTCACAAAGCGCCAGCAAATGAAATCGTGCGCGGCGCGCTGGGTCTTGGCGTAAATGTCACCAAGGGCGAGCATGACACCCTCAACCCGATTGGCGTGAACGTGATCCGCAGCTTCCCCGGTCGCGGCATCCGCGTATGGGGCGGTCGTACCCTGTCCAGCGATCCAAGCTGGAAGTACATCAACGTTCGCCGTCTGTTCAACATGGTCGAAGAAAGCATCGAGCGCGGCACGCAGTGGTGGTGTTCGAGCCGAACGATCAGATGCTGTGGGGCCGTATCCGCCGCGATATCAGCGCGTTCCTCACGCTGGTCTGGCGTACTGGTGCGCTCTTTGGTGAAACCCCGGATCGCGCATTCTATGTGAAGTGCGATGCTGAAACCAACCCGCCCGAAGTGCGTGATGTGGGTCAATTGATCGTCGAAATCGGCATGTGCCCCACCAAGCCGGCAGAATTCGTGATCTTCCGTATCAGCCAGTGGGCTGGCCCTGACGCTCAGGGTTAGTCATAGCACATCATTTTTGAGGATAACCTCAGCATAGGAGACATGAACAAATGGCACGTGAAAGCGACTTTCTATTAGGGTTTGCGTTCACCCTCGAAACTCAGGGCTCGCTGACTGGTGTATTTCAGGAAATCAGCGGCCTCGGCTCTGAAAACGAGTTGGTGGAGCAAAAAATCATTCAGAACGGCAAGGAAGTGATCCAGAAGGTGCCTGGTCGGTTGAAGTTTACCGATGTCACCTTGAAAGCCGGTATCACCAAGAATATGGAGATCTGGACGTGGCGTAAGATGGTGGAAGAGGGCAAGATTGCCACCGCCCGCAAGAATGCCACCATCACCGCTCTGGATCGTTCCGGTACTCCTGCCGCTCAGTGGTCGTTTGTGAATATGTGGCCGAGCAAGGTCAGCGGCCCACAATTCCAGGCAGACGCCAACAGCTTTGTGATGGAAGAAGTCACGCTGACGTTTGAAAACTACAAGCGTGAACTGTAAGACGGGTTGATTTGACGCGCAGCAGGGGCGAATATTCTGATGATGCCAAATGGCTATCCGCAAACCGAATTTCCTTTCGAGCTTCCACGGGGTTACATTGACGCGCAGGGTAACCTGCACCGTGACGGCATGATGCGGTTAGCAACGGCTAAAGATGAGATCGCTCCTCTGCGCGACCCCCGGGTTCGGGCAAACGAAGCCTATCTAGTCGTGGTGCTGCTTTCACAGGTCATCACCCGGTTAGGAACGCTTCCGCGCATCACGCCCGAAATTATTGAAGAGTTTTTCAGCGCCGATCTGGCATATTTGCAAGAGCTTTACCGGCATATCAACGATGTGGAATTACCCACATTGCATCTGGTATGCCCTAACTGCGGGTTTGAATTTGATGAGGTCACGCCCCCCATGGGGGGATCGTAAGCTACCCCCTCGAACGCCTGCATGAGGAGGTAGCGTACATCGCCGTCAATCTTGGTTGGAGTCATGACGAAATCATTTCCATGACCCACCAGGAACGAAGTCGGTGGGTAAAGCAGGTCAGAAACATAAAGAGGCGGCACGTCAGCCGCTAGGCAAGTAAAACGATGCCTGAACTAAGCCAAAATAGTGGCCGTAACAACGGTGGTTCAAATACCACCAACAACCCTTCAGAAACTGATCAGCGCGCGCTTGCTGAAAAAGTTGCGCAGCGTGTCTGGGAATTATTACGTGAAGACCTGCGCCGTGAATCCGAACGGCGTGGACGAGTTCGGGGAGGACAATCATGATCCCGATGCCGCCAATACCGGGGCTAATGCCGGAAACACATTTGGGATACCGCTATCAGGTCATGACAAAACGTGATCCCGTTGCCGTCTTCACCGAAGTTATCTTACCAACCATGACCATGGAAACTGAAGATTTGAAAGAAGGCGGGCAAAACAAATATATCCATAAGCTTCCAGGTCGCATTAACGCCGGAACGGTGAAATTCAAGCACGGCATCGCCATCATTGACATGATGATGAAGTGGTATATAGATGTGATCGAGAAGCAAAAGTACGGCAGCGCTACCGATGAACTCATCGTCGTTCAGTTAACGCCCAGTCCGCTGCCGATCCCGCTGCCTTTTCCCTTAAGAGTATGGGTCTTCCATGACGCGTATCCGATCAAGTGGACTGGCCCACAATTACAGTCCGGTCAATCGGCTGCCATCGTTGAAGAATTTGAATTCGCTCACAGCGGCATCACCGTCGAAAATGCCGCCACGCTAGTTTCGTCATTATTCTAAGAATGAATCATGGCTGAGACACGTAATCCCTTCAAACCACTCGGTACGCGCCTGCGCGATTTTGCGCGGGGCAAAATCAGCAGATATGTTCCTGCGGGCGAAAGCTCGTCAGGTAAAACTGCCGCTCCCTCATGGGCCAGCAATGCCAGCGCGCCGCTTGATTGGGGGGATCAATCTCCTGCCGCGCCACAGGCTGGCCCAGCAGAACTTCCGAATTTTGAAACTCATACCGAGCGCACGGTGCCGGTTTCATTCCTCGGCGCATCATCAAACAGCCAGCCTGCAACGCCTACGCCGCAGGCAGCATCCGATCCGGCTTCAAAGCCAAAGCCAATGTCGCGCCTCGACTTTCTAAATTTCATTTGGACGAAGCGCGAAGAACAATTGCATAGCAATAGACCCGCCCCGGCTGAATCATCTTCCGCTGATTCTGGAAATATTCAGCGTTCGGCAGATGGTGAAGCCGCGCCGCCCAAACCAATCGGCCGCCGCCGTCGCGGCGCAGTGGTGGATGTTCCAACACCACGTTCGCCCGAAACCTCAACTGAATCGGGTAATCCAGACTCATCAGAAAGTCCTGACTTTTTTTTTGTAGGAGAAGACTCGTCGCCTGATGCGCCTATGCCGCCTTCTGTTCAGGCCATGCGCGCATCGGGTGATGCCGCTCCAGCCTCCCCACAGGTTCAGCGCAGCAGCGCGCCATCAGAGGACGCTTCACTCCCTGAATCATCACCGTGGAGTTCGTTTACGGCTGCACCCACATCATCGTTCAACACATCTCCAGCAGCCCCTGATGCCGTCGCCAGCAGCGAAACCAATACCGCAGCACATACAGCAGCGCAGCCTGTTAGCAATCCCTCTGTTCAGCGCCGCATTGACCCATCCCCTGCCGCCAGCGCCGCAGATTCGGCGGGCGAATCAAGCGGGATTCTTTACATGCCCGCCGATCACGTCACCCGTTCAGAGAGTCCAGCGTCATCGCAGGCTTCACCAGCAAGCCCGTCTATTCAGCGCGCCTCAGCCGAAGCTGATTCGCCGCAGGTTGCTGGCAACGTGCAAAGTAGTCACCCATCAGCCGCGCCAAATCCAGCACACAGCCAGCCGGTTTCATATCCGCCTGTTTCATCATCAAGCGCCGCGCCCTCAATTCAACCAGCGCGTGTTGATAGCCCTGCCGATTCGGGAAACGTGCCTTATATTCCGGACGCGCCTACGCCGTCGGTGCAGTTGCAGCGCGACTCGCAGCCTGTGCCTACCCGTTCGCGATCCGGCAAATCAAAAGCGGCGCAATCGCCAGCAACCAGAGTAGAATCATCGGCAGCAGAATCTGCCGCTTACACTCCTGCTCCGTCGCCTTCAGTACAGCGCCAAACAAATGACGCCGCATCTTCTCCGATGCCCGACGCCCCCACCTTGCTGACACCATCTGGTAGTGAAGCAGCGGCAGCGCCACCGTACAGCGCATCACCATCAGCCAACGTACAGCGCTCCAGCGACCCGCAGGCAGCGCCGGTGTCTTCGCAGCCAACCAGCTATGCGGGTTTACCAGACAGTGCCTTTAATGCCCCGTTAGATCAGGATAGCAGTTCAGAATCTCTGGGCGGCATAGTGACCGCATCGCAAGCCGAAGCGCCATCACCCGTTTCATCCGCGCCATCGCAGCCTTCAGGAACCGTTCAGCGCAAGAAATCCAGCGCTGCGGCAAGCGTGCCCGCATCCAGTCAACCGCCAGCTTCATCCAGCATGCAAACAGCGGGCGAATCGCACGCCGAACCTGCTGAACCTACTTCCGAATCATCATTTACTGCCGAAGCCCCTACCCTGCTAACGCCATCCGTTCAGCGCAGCAGCGATTATTCCGCGCCGGCCGCAGCGCCGCGTCTATCAGCCGCTATGCAGATGTGCCGGATGCTGCTTTTAACACGCCAGCCTTTGCTGCTGACGCACCAACCCAACTTGAATCGCATACGCCGCCCCCTGCTCAGGGCAAGCCAACTGGCTCAATCCAGCGGCGGCGTGGCGGCATGGGCGTAAGCTATTCATCCAGCGAAAGCGCCTCAGACCATATCCAGCGCGATCTTGATGAGAACGCAGCGCACGCGGCAGCGCCGATACCCGCTTGGACGCCGTCCACTGAGCTAGCGCCGCCTCAACCGCCCAGCTTTGCAGCGCCTTCGCCCTGGGAAACATATATGGAGGCGCCGGAATTTAGCGAGCCGCCTAACCCCGTGCCGCGCAGCAAATCAGGAAGCGCCGCCGGTAATGCCGCGCCAACGCCGCCAACAAAAAACTCAGTGCAGCGTAAAGCAGATGCCGCCAGTGCCGGCGCGCCAAATCCCCAGTCTCAGTTTTCATCCATGCCGGATAGCAGCTTTATGTCCAGCCCTGACGCGCCTGCTTCAGGCTACTCGCCTCAAAACGCAGATGCGCCAGCTTTTTCGCCGCCGTTATCTGCTAGCCCGGCTTCATCAACGGCTCAAATCAGTAATGCCACTACTATGGGCGCGGCAGCGTCACCGCCAACGATCAGCCGCTATACAGAGCCAGGCGAAGCATCAAGTGACGCAAGCAGCCTCCCTATTCATGAGTTTGATGTTTTTGAGGCGCTTTCAAATAATTTCACTGATCCGCCTCAACATAACGCGCAGCCATCATATTCGCATCCTTCACCTGCCACGAATGCGCCTTCTATATCGCGTTCGGCAGATACCAGCGCTTCTACATCCGCGCCTTCGCAGCAGTTTTCGCACAACTTCACGCCTGAAGCGAACGTGCCAGCGCCGGGTTCAGTGGAAGCCGATATGCTGCAACTGCTCAATTTACCGCCGACCACCCCTGTTGCGGGGCTAAAACAGGCTCCCGCTACGCCGGAAATCAACCGGATGCCTGCGGTTACGCCATCAGAAACTCAGCACTTTTCAAATTACGCCAAGAGCGTTCCATCATCTGCATCTTCATCCAGCAGCGCGTCTGCTGCGCCGGCGCAAACCACCGCGCCATCGCCTTCTCTTGAAACCAGCACGCCTGTAGTGCAGCGAGCAGCGAGCAGCGAACAGCCTGTAAGTAGAGGGGAAAGTTCACAGAATCAACCAGCAGGCGACGAAAAGGGCGCCCCTGAACAGGATATTGATGGTCTTGCGCGCGAAGTCTACAAAGTACTGCGCACTAAATTACGTACCGAACATGAACGCCGCAGCGGGCACTAAACCCGCAAATGGTGAAACCGGCAGGTAATCAGGGAGGAAGGTAGCATGGAAAGCCTGACTCGCGGTGGCTTAAAGCCCGCGACAATCACCAACATGGATGACACCAGCAAGGTCGTCAAATGCATGTTTAATCCGTTTGAATTCTCAATTAGCAAAACCAACACCTGGGGCGAAAATGCGGGTTCTGGTCAGGATCAGGGCCGTGTCCGCTTTCAGAAAGGCGGCCCCAGATCGCTAACACTGAACTTGGTATTTGACACTTCAGACAAAGGCACAGATGTCCAGTCGCTCACTCGCCCGCTTTGGGACATGATGAAAGTTACCCAGACCGACGCCAGCGCTGAAACCAACTTGAGCGATCCCCCCGATGTTGAATTTGACTGGGGCGGCAAAATCAAGTTCCGTGCCATCATTAAGCAGCTTACTGAGCAGTTCACTTTCTTCAAGGAAGATGGCACCCCTCTGCGCAGCAAAATCACCATTGCGCTGCAAGAACGCGAGCCGGAAGATCCGCCTCCGGCACAGCAGCCCGGTGCTGCGGGTGCTGATGCCACAGCGGGGGAAGCAGTAACCAGCGCCGATAACGTTGCGGGTTCTGAAGGCTGGCGCGACACCGCCGCCGCCGCGGGAATTGCCAATCCATTGAATGTTGCAACTGGGACAATCGTTTAACACCGAAGGGATGATCTAATGCCAAGCGCGCCTTCGACGCAGGTTAGGCCCGACTTTATTACAAAAGTCTCTGGCGCTACGATTACGCCTGAGATCGCTCAGGATATTATTTCCATTGAAGTAGATTTGAGCGTTGATGTGCCTGATATGGCAACGCTAATCATCAGCGACTCCGCGCTTGGCGATTTGCCGCATCTCAACACCATCGTCGGGTGGATTGGTCAGCCAATTGAAATATCAACAGCTAAATTCAGCGGGCAGCGGGTATCTGGCAGTCAACCTAAACTCCCCCTCTTCAAAGGAGAAGTAGTTGGTATTGAACCCAGATTTGAAGAAACCGGCGAGGCATCAATCATCGTTCGTGCCTACGACAAACGCCATCGTCTGAATCGAGAAACCCGAACAGCCGCATATTTGCAAAAATCGGCATCTGATATCATCAAGCAGATTGCATCGGAAAAAGGCCTGACCATAGATATCAACTCAACAAGTATCATATATCAACAGTTGATCCAGCGTAATCAAACAGATCTCGATTTCATTAACTACCTCGCTCGGCTCAATGGTTTTGAAGTACGCTTTGAAGACCCCAAACTTATCGTAAAACCGCCGGCAGATACCACCTCAGTCCCCTTAGAATGGGGCGTTGAACTGCGATCCTTCTATCCGCGTTTATCACTTTCCGGTCAGGTCAATGAGGTAAGCGTAAAGGCCTGGGATCTTAAAAATAATGCCGCTCTTGTAGGAACGGCCACGACCTCAAAGTCGCAGCCATCAATCGGTTATGGCAAATGGGGCGGGCAGGCCGCGCAAGCGGCGTTTTCGGCGGCAAAACACTTTGAAGTCGAGATCCCTATGGAAAACCAGAGTGAGGCCACCAATGTAGCTGAATCAATATTGAACCGTATCAACACCGATTTTATTGAAGCGGATGGTTCTACCTTTGGTAATCCTGATATAAAGCCCGGTAAAGCGGTTGAAATTTCACGGGTTGGCCCCAAATTTAGCGGCAAATACATCATTACCTCGGCAACCCATGTCTATACACCCGATGCAGACTATGTTACTTACTTCCGTATTGAAGGCTCCCAGCGCAAACTTATGGCGGATCTGTTAGATGCCAGTGCCAGCAGTAGTGAACAGGTTTCCGGCTTGGCAGTCGCCGTCGTCACCAATCTTGACGATCCGGATGGAATTGGCCGTGTGAAAGTAAAATACCCGCTGCTAAAAAATATGCCGGGCAATACTGAGCTTGAGTCCTTCTGGGCGCCCGTCGTTTCTATCGGCGGCGGTAAAGACACAGGGATCTTCTGGCTTCCCGAAGTCAACGATACCGTCTTGTTAGGATTTGAAAACGGGAATATCAATCGCCCGTTTGTTTTGGGCGGGGTCTGGAACAGCAAGGCAGCCACACCGATTGCCAAAGGTGACCTGCTCGAGCAAAGCAGCAAAGTAAAGACCCGCGTATTGCAAACACGTACCGGGCATAAAATTGTGTTCACTGACTCAGACTCAAGTTCAAAACTTGAAATTATGGATAAAGGTGCGGTGACAAAAATCACCTTCGACACCCAGAACAAAGCGCTGGGCATAGAATCACAGGGTAAAGGCGCATTAAAAACTGCTCAGGCAATGGAAATAAAAAGTGACGCAACAATCAACATTCAGTCAACTGGAAGCCTCACTATAAAGGGGTCTTCAATCAGCGTTGAAGCAAGCGGAACCCTTACCTTGAAGGGTGCGACGGTGAATATCAACTAAGGGTTATGCTTGCCGAACCTGAGAAAAAAAGACAAAATTTACATTGAGAAGATGAGGAGTCAAAATGACTTTTACCGGGCGTGGCTGGGCATTCCCGCCAAAACTGGATGACCGCGATCGTGTTGAGATGGCGGAAGATGATGCCGATATCCGTCAGGCAATGCGCATCATTATCGGTACAGCCCTTGGTGAACGGGTAATGCACCCGGATTTTGGCTGTCGGATTCACGAACTGATCTTTGATCCCTGCAATGACGCAACAGCTGCAACCGCCGAGCGCTATGTGCGTGAAGCGCTGCTGCGCTGGGAGCCACGCATCCGGCTGGAGAAAATTATTGCCACGCCGGAACATGATCACGGATCATTAGTTATCGAAATCGTTTATGAAATCAAAGGCCAGAATGACCGCCGCAATCTCGTGTTTCCTTTTTATTTAATCCCTGAACAGACATAAGGGGGCTGGAATGGGATTTGAAACCCCACCATTAGACGATCGTCAGTTTCGTGATCTGGTTGATGAAGCGCGCCGGCGTATTCCACTCTATACGCCAGAATGGACGGATCATAACCTGAGCGATCCGGGTATTACCCTGATCGAACTTTTCGCGTGGATGACGGATATTGTGCTCTACCGCCTGAACCGCGTTCCAGATAAGCTCTATGTGAAATTCATGGAGTTGATTGGCATCACGCTGCAAGAAGCGGAACCCGCGCGCGTGCCGCTCACCTTCTGGCTGTCTGCGCCACAGCCAACAGCCGTCACTATACCTGAAGGCACAGCCGCTGCCACAGTGCGTACCGATACCGAGCCGGCGATCACCTTCAGTACTGATGTGCCTGCTGAAATTAAAATACCGAAGCTGGCGCATATCCTCACCAGTTCAACCAATCGCGGCGGCCAGCGCGAATTTCGCGCGTACAATCCGCGACGCCTCGAAAGTGGCGTGGATAACTTCCCCGCTTTTGAGTCTAACCCACCCCGGCAAGGTGACGCCTTCTATATCGGTTTTGAAGAAGACATGAGCCACCATATTCTGGGTGTCAATATCGGCGTTGCCCGCGCCGAAGGTGCTGGTATTGACCCCAACAACCCGCCTTATGTGTGGGAAGTTATGGGCGGCGATGCCGAGCAAAATTGGATGCCTGTTTTGGTTGATCACGATGGCACCCTCGGGTTGAACGTTCCCGGTCTGGTGCGTGTGCATCTGCCGGCGCTGCAAAAAGGCACGCGCAATAACGTGACTGCCTACTGGCTGCGCTGCCGACTGGATCCCTCTCGCTCACCACGTAGTTATGGCGTCACCCCGACCATCAATAAATTACATATTGATAGCTGGGGCATCACTATCGAATCCACCAACGTAACCCGCGTTCGCAACGAAATTCTTGGGCGATCTGAAGGCACGCCGGGGCAGCGCTTCTTCCTCACCCATACGCCCGTAGTGCCGCGCTTAAAATCCAGCGAATATGTTGTCATTCGCCTTGAAGATAGCCGTGAAGAACGCTGGACAGAAGTCAGCGATTTTTCATCGTCGCTGCCCGATGATAAACATTACATGCTTGATGGCAGCACCGGTGAAGTGCGTTTTGGCCCCGCCATGCCCCAGCGCGATAGCAGCATCTTGAGCTATGGCGCGGTTCCACCTAAGAACGCCATGATTTTCATGCGTGCTTATCGCTACGGCGGCGGTCAATCTGGCAATCTGGCTGCGAATACCATCCGCGTCATGGAATCAAATATTCCTTATATTTCGCAAGTCACAAATCTTACTCGCGCGCGGGGTGGCCTTGATGCCGAAAAACTGGAGAACGCCAAGCAGCGTGTTCCCGGCTTCCTGCGCTCGCTGGATCGTGCAGTCACCGCTGAAGACTTTGTTGATCTGGTCAATGAAGCCGCCCCGAATCTCGTCTCGCGGGCACACTGTGTTCAGCCGCCGGCCACCAATCGCGGCGAAATTCGCGTATTGGTCATTCCGCGCATCTTGAAGCCAGACGAATACATTCCGCCGGAAAGCCTCTCGCTTTCGCAGGAACTGCGGGATCGCGTATTCAATTATCTGGATGAGCGCCGCCTTCTGGCTACCCAGCTTGATGTGATGCCGCCATCCTACCAATTCGTAGAAACGGACGTGCATATCCGTATCCTGCCAACGGCATCCGCCGAAGATACCCGCCAGCGTGTCGAAGATCGGTTGTTCTCTTTCCTGAATCCGATCACCGGCGGTCATGATGGCAAAGGCTGGCCTTTCGGACGTGACTTGAATATCGGCGATATCATGGCAGCGCTTTTAGCGGTTCAGGGCGTTGAATCAGTGCGTTCAGTAGCCCTCTTCTCAACCAGCTATGATCGCGGTAATTTTGTGCGCGGTGAGCCTGTTTCAGTGGTGCCGCTCCCCGTTCATGGCGTTATCGCCTCGGCGCGTCACGAAGTTCGGCTCGACTAACGGTAGGAATTCATGGACGAAATTACTGCCGTATTCAAAATTATTGGCCCCAACCTTGACCGTGAAGAATTCACCGTCGGTCAGGCTGGCGCGCGCGCTGGTCGCTCTGGCGATAATGATGTCGTGCTGCCCAGCAACGAAATCAGCCGCCATCACATGCGCTTTGAGTGGGATAATGGTCAGGTTGCCGTTCGCGACCTGAACAGTAGCAACGGCGTCTGGTATAACGAAGCCCGCATTCGCGCTGATGCGCCGCAGGTGCTTCAAGTCGGCGAGTCGGTTCGCGTCGGGCCATTTGTCATCACCTTAGCCAGTATCAACGTTCCGAAAAAGCGCAAGGCCCAGCAGCAAACCATCGCTGATCTTCCAGTTCCCGCGCAGCCTGAGCCTGTTCCCCAACCAGAGCCGCCTGCGCCTGAACCGGAAGCGGCTGTTGAAGCGCCGCCTGCTGAGGACGCTGCCATCCTAACGCAGCCTCCAGCAGTTGAAGAAGCATTTGAACCGCCGCCGGTTGATCCCCATCTGGAAGCAGCCGGCATGGAATTTGTGATTGCAGCCCCCGGAGAAGAAGTAGAGGCTAGGCCGGAGCCGGAGCCAGAGGTAAAACCCACAAAGTCCCGGTCAAAAGCTGCCAAAGAAGAGGATGAAAAACCGGCTGTTGCTGCCGATGGCGGTGAGAAATCTTTCCTGTTCACGCCTATCGAACCCGAATCGCCGGAAAAGCCCGCTGCTGCTAAACCTGAAGAAAAGCAGATCAACGAAGCCTCGCAGTATATTCCGAAGATCACGCCGGAAAAGCCAAAAGAAGAGCGTGAAGGCAAAAAGCCAAAATCGGACGATCCCTTTGATAACGTCCCGTTCATTGCCGGTGATGGCGCCAGCCTTTCACCCAACGAGCCGCTGCCGCCCCTTCCCGCTTTGAATGGCGCAGTTTACCCTGTAGGGCTTCCTAAAGATGCCAGCAGTTGGCTTAAGTACCTGCCTGCTATCTACCTCGATGATAACTTTACCGGGCGCTTCTTGCTGATCTTTGAAGCGATGATGAGTCCCGACATCTGGATCATTGACAATCTTGACCTGTACTTTTCCCCAGAGATCGCGCCATTGGAATGGGTGCGCTGGCTCGCCAGTTGGTTTGATATTTACATCGCGCCTGAGCTTCCTGCAGAACGCCAGCGCGCTATTCTAAGTCAGGCTGGTTGGCTGGCAGCGCGGCGGGGAACGCGCGTCGGGCTTGAGCGCTTGCTTGAGTTGTATTGCGGCGTGCGCCCTGAAATCATCGAAGAGGCCGCCCATTTCACAGTAAAGCTTCCTTTGAGCGAAAGCAGTGTAAGCCTTACCCGCGAGTTGATTGAATCGCTGATCACCAAAAACAAGCCAGCATTCGCATCGTTTTCGCTGGAATTATCGTAAGTGCGAAAATAAATTGATGCTATAATGTCCAATAATAGGATGTAGAGAGGTAGAACTATGACGGGTTATCATCAACGAGACGCGCGTTCGGTTGAAAAACACACCAGAACGCCAGAAGCCCATACGCATAATCCCACAGCAAACCTCGATACCTCCAGCGTCGTTGATTTACAGCGCATCATCGGCAACCAGGCCGTACAGCGTTTGATTAACAATGCTGGCATCCAGACAAAAATGACGGTTGGCGCAGCTAACGACCCGTATGAAATGGAGGCCGATGCCGTCGCCAAGCAGGTGATGACTGGTGGGGAAAGCAGCGTCCAGCGCGAATCAGAATCAATGGAAGACGAAATCAGCGAAAAGCGCATGCCTCAATTCTTGCAGCGCGCCAAGCTCGGCGAAGATGATGATGAAATGCAGATGAAACGCGCCGATGTTCAACGCGAAGTTCAGGAAGATGAATTGAATTTGATGCGGGCTGATATTCAGCGTGATGATGAACTTGAAGGGATTGAAGACGAAATCCAGGAAAAACGTGTTCAGCGCCAGGCTGACGATCTCAGCGGCTCATTTGACGTAGAAGGCCAGGTCGAGCAGCAAATTCAGAGCAGCAAAGGCAGCGGGCAGGCGATGGGTTCCAGCAGCGATTTCTTCACGCAGCGCATGGGTCACGACTTTTCAAACGTGAACATCCACACCGATTCTAGCGCAGACAACCTAAATCGTTCACTGGGCGCTAAGGCATTTACCACCGGCAATGATATTTATTTCCGCAGTGGTGAATACAACCCCAGTTCCAGCAGTGGTCAGGAACTATTGGCGCATGAATTGACGCACGTTGTTCAGCAAACGGGCGGCGCTCCGGTGCAGACGAAACGCGAAGACAAAGATTAGAGTTAGGCCATGATTTTTCAGTAGCCAGATCAGGACGAAGCGGGGCTTCGTCCTTTTTTGTCCCTCAATCATGCCGGCAGCACCGCCGTTGCGCCAAAGCGCACCTGTTTTTTATTTCAAGTCAATTCGCGTGAGAGATATTAGTCGTTATAATAAGCTTTTAGAGA
>LMZS01000095.1 GCA_001567085.1 Chloroflexi bacterium OLB15 | reverse complement strand
ATAAAAAAGGCCGGCTTGGAAACGAGCCGGCCTTTTTTTATCTATTTCTTTTCTACCGGGAAAGAGAACTTGTCCCAATCTGCCTTGCTAACGAACTTGGTCAGCATACGGTTGTCAGCAGTTTTGCCGCGCACGCCATAGCGAACCTGCCCGTTTTTAGTGGTGAAAGTAGTCTTCATGACATTTTTGTCGTCAACCTTCACCTTCTTGCGGGTCTTGACATCGTAAAATTCGACAGCCATTTCACAAGCTCCTCAAACTAAACGACCATATAGCCTTACGCCCTACAGGGAAACAGCGGCTAAAAAAGTGGTCGGTTCATTTCTGAACCGACCCTTTTCAAACGACTATTTCTTTTCTACTGGGTAGGATGCCTTATCCCAGTCGCCCTTGCTAACAAACTTCGTCAGCCAGCGATTATCACTTGTCTTGCCGCGCAGCCCGTAACGAGTCTGCCCGTTCTTGGTGGTGAAGGTTGTCTTTTTGACTTCCTTATCGTCAATCTTCACCTTCTTGCGGGTCTTCACGTCATAGAACTCGACAGCCATTTTAAGACTCCTTTGGTGCAACGATTTACAAAAAACGTATTACCAAATCCGACTATACCATAGTTTTTTAAAGATGATCAAGCGAAATTGAGGGAAAACGGTTTGTAGTTCGTAATAATCTTCCCGTACACGGTTAGAAACTTTTGTAACATGAGGGTTAACTTCCCGGAATCGTCGCTAAAACACGCTGAATCTTTAAGGCGAGATGCAGGATCAGGCGATTGTCAGCATCGTCTAAATCCAGCCCTGTCAGTTCAGCTATACGATCCAAACGGTATACCAGCGTATTTCGATGTACATCCAGATCGGCAGCTGCTTTGGCAAGATTACCGTTGGCCTCAAAGAAGCCTGCCAGCGTGCGGATCAAATCACCCTGCTTACGCCCATCATGTTCAACAAGGCCGCCCAGCGTTTCCTGATAGAAACGCCGCATCGGATCAAGGTTGCGCTCTTTCAACGCCAGCAGCAATTGAAACAGCTTGAGGTCGCCATAGTAGGTTGTCTGTTCAAGATCGCCAAGCTGATTAGCGATACTGACTGAATTTTTGGCTTCACGATAGGCTTCGCGCAAATTCACCAGCCCACATGCGGGGCGGCTGATCCCGGCTGCGACTAACCCGCTGGGCGTGCGAGTCGCAAGTTGCGCGCGCACTTCATCCACGATACGGCGAACGCGCGTCACCTGTGTGGCATTCTCCATCGGATACAGCGCCACGATCACATCCACATACTGACCGGCAGCCCCATCCAACTGTCGCCGCGCTTGATCGTCGCGTACAAGCGGAATCAGTGATTCCAGGGGCAAGCTCGTCCCCTGCTCGGTCACGGCGCGGAACACCGCGACCATGAACATTGATTGCGGGTCAAAGCCAGCCTGCTGGGCGCGCGTGGTGAGCATATCATCATCGGCAGATGTGCCGCTTAACCACATTTGCACCCAATCGCCCCGCGCCTGCTCTACAGCAAAGGCAATCGCGCGGCTTTTTGCCAATTCTATTGCGCAAACATCAGCCCCGTAAGTCAGCACCAGATGATCAAATTCATCCAGCTTTTCATGGCTATCTACCAGAGACAGGTATCCAGCGACTCGCTTTTCGACTTTGAGGACGGTGGTATAGCCTAACGGGCTAGGCACAATTGAGCCTTCAATATGCGGCGCTTCACGGCTAAGCCAGTTCTGAAAAGCGCCATAAGGCAGGCTTTGCAAGAGCGCCCTTCCCCCTGTTCCGGGGCGGCGGGATACATTCGGGTATACCTGCGCCATTAGCACACCGGCATCGTCATGGACGACAACAGGCTTGGCAGTGGCACGCGCCAGAATCTGCAACAGGCTGTTGAAGTCACGGTTTTCGGCGGCAAGGCGGGTAAGCTGGCGCTGAATTTCGATTGCGCGCTGCTGCATCTGCGCCTTGTGATTGATGATCAGCGTGTTTACAGCACGTTCAACACGCGGCAAGCTGCTATCTTCCGGCAGCACCAGCAGCGCGATACCGGCATCACTGGCTGCGACAGTTGCCGCATTGGTCACATCTTCCTGCACGGCGACCGCGCCAACGCCTGCTTGTGATAGGCTGCGAATCACGTCTGCCAGCGTCATGCGGCTGTCGTAGCTGCGCAGCACATCCATAGATACAAGCGCCAATTCACCGCCATAAATATCAGGGAAAGCGGGCGGCTGCGCGCGTACTGTCACCGCGTAAGTAATCGTTTGTTCGGGGGTTCCGGCGATTAAGGATGTGCCCAATGGGAGCGCAAATTGCAGAAGGGATTGTATAGAAACGCTGTTGGCTTCAGTCATTTTCACGAAAACCTGAGCAGGTTACCTTAAGCTACTAGTGTAACTGAACCCACTTTGCATGAATTATACTGTTTTATCCGAACGTATTACGGGTATTTTTGTTAATTACAACCAAAACATGCAAAAAATAGCGGGGCGGCATCATAAAAATGCAGCGCCCCGCCAATCAAATTGTGGAATCGTGACAACTAAATGCGCTTAACCGCCAATTTCAGCGTTTCGCCATCAATTGAGGTGTCCTTGCGCGGGTCACCGTCGGGATCAGGCGCATAAACGGCACGATGATAGCCATTCGCAGGCTCGCCGGTTTGCAATATGGTCGCCAACGTTTCAGCCTGGATGTAACTCGCAAACTGGACTACGGCCTTTGCCAGCCTGTCAGAAGCGACATAGCAGATCTCAATTTGATCGCTGATGTCGAAATCTGCTTCACGGCGCAGGGTTTGTACACGGCGCACCACTTCACGCGCCATGCCTTCCATCACCAGCTCATCAGTCAGGCGAACATCGAGCGCGGCTACATAACCGCTGTCTTCGGCAACCGTATAGCCCTCTTTAGGGATACGCTTCACTTCGACTTCATCAGGCGTGACTTCAAAATCAGCATCTTCAAAGCTGACGGTGACGTTTTCAGCACGCAGCAGCGCTTCAGCATAACCCCTCACGGCGTTAGCATCGCCTTCGCGCAGATGCTTTTGCACGCGCGGGAAATCCTTGCCGAATTTCTTGCCCAGAACGCTAGGCAGCGGGTTGAGCTTGTACTCTACCGCAGAGCCTGCATCCAGCAGCACAGAAACCTGCTTGACATTCAATTCGCTGGAGATCAGGTCTTCCAACCGCTGAACAGTAGCAGCTTCAGCATGATCGCGCACGGCAAAGCTGGCTGAGGCCAGCGGCTGACGCACGCCGATGTTCACGTTCTCGCGTGCAGCGCGCCCCAAACTTACTAAGCGCTGCGCCAGGCGCATTTCGGCGATCAATGGCTGGTTGATCAGCGTGGTATCTGCCTCCGGGAAAAAGGTCAAATGCACGCTTGGCGCTGCATTCGCATCCACCGAAAGCACCAGATTGCGATAGATAGTATCAGCAACAAAGGGCATGGTCGGCGCCAACAGCCTGGACACAGTTACAAGGCACTCGTACAACGTAGCATAGGCGGCCAGCTTGTCAGAGTCGCTTTCGCTTTTCCAGAAACGGCGGCGGCTGAGGCGCAGATACCAGTTGCTCAGGTTGTCAATAAAGGTCTGGATCGGGCGGGTTGCGCCGGGAACATCGTAGTTGTCGAAGGCTTCAGTCACCTGCCCCACCAGTTGATGCAGTTCAGCCAACACCCATTGATCCAGAGGATCGCGATTGGCGACTGCTGGAGATTGCGCTGTTGGCGTCCAGTTATCAAGGTTGGCGTAGGTCACAAAGAAGCTATAGGTGTTCCACAGCGTCAGCCAGAAATTGCTGATCACCTTACCCACCAGGTCTTTGGAAAAACGGCGCGGTTCACCTGGCGGGCCGCTGGTGAACAGATACCAACGGAACGCGTCAGCTCCATGCGTATTCAGCACATCCCAGGGATCAACCACATTGCCCTTGCTCTTGGACATCTTCTCGCCTTTTTCATCGAGGATAAGCCCAAGACAAATCACGTTTTTGAACGAGGCCTGTTCAAAAAGCATGGTGCTAATGGAGTGCAGCGTATAGAACCAACCACGCGTTTGGTCAACCGCTTCACAGATATAATCTGCCGGAAACTGCGACTCAAACATGTTGTGGGTATCATGTGCGGGGTAGCCCCACTGAGCAACCGGCATAGCGCCGCTGTCAAACCATACGTCAATCACTTCAGGCACGCGGCGCATCGTACCGCCGCTACCATTTGGATTCGGGAAAGTGATTTCGTCTACATACGGACGATGCAGGTCTAACCCGCTCAAATCACGGCCTACAAGCTGGCTGAGTTCAGCCACGCTGCCAACACACAGCATGTCGCCAGTTTTATCGTCCACCCAGATCGGCAGCGTGGTTCCCCAATAACGTTCGCGACCCAGCGCCCAATCTTTAAGTTCGGTCAGCCAGTTACCAAAACGGCCATCGCGGACATGGCCGGGAACCCAGTTGATCTTCTCGTTTTCCGCGATCATCTTGTCACGATATTCAGTCGTACGGATGAACCACGTATCACGCGCAAAATACAGCAGCGGCGTGCCGCAGCGCCAGCAAAATGGATAGGTATGCTCATAGGTATCAGACTTATAGAGCAAGCCACGACGCCGCAAATCCCGCGTGATTTCAGGATCTGCATCCTTGACCCACATCCCGCGCCATTCCTTTACCGCGTCAATGAATGCGCCTTCAGCATTCACCGTTTGCAGCACAGGCAGATTGTTGGCTTTACCCACCGCCATATCGTCTACACCAAAGGCGGGGGCGATATGCACGATACCGCTGCCGTCTTCGGTGCTGACAAAATCGCCAGCGACCACATAGGCATAATCCTTTTCAACGGGCAGGAAGCTATACAGCGGGCGGTAATGCTCGCCTAGCAGTTCCTTACCCTTGAATTTGCGGATAACCTTATAGTTTTCTGGCGATTGCAAGACCTGAGACATGCGCGCTTCAGCGAGAATCAACTGCTCGGTTGCTTCGCTGTCTTTGACCGGGCCTTCAACCTGCACGTAATCCACGTTTTCGCCGATAGCCAACGCCACATTAGCGGGCAGCGTCCATGGCGTAGTTGTCCACACCAGGAAATAGACGCCGGGTTTATCTCGCAGCGGAAAGCGCACATAAACGCTGGGATCACGCACATCTTTGTAGCCAAGCGCTACTTCGTGGCTGCTCAAAGGCGTGCCACAGCGCGCGCAATAAGGGACAACTTTTAGCCCCTTGTACAGCAGGTCTTTTTCCCACAACTGCTTCAGCACCCACCAAATGCTCTCCATGTAGTCATTGGTGAAGGTGACGTATGCTTTGTCCAAATCCGTCCAGTAGGCCATACGCTCGGTAAAGCGTTCCCACGCGCCGATATTACGCATAACACTGGCACGGCATTTCTCGTTGAACTTATCAATGCCGTATTCTTCGATCTGGTATTTGTGTGAGAAGCCGAGTTCCTTCTCAATGGCAAGCTCTACCGGCAGACCATGCGTATCCCACCCCCCCTGGCGCAGGGCGTAATATCCGCGCATGGTCTTATAACGCGGGAAAATATCCTTAAAGGCGCGCGCCAGCACATGATGCACGCCGGGGTTGCCATTGACCGTTGGCGGACCTTCATAGGTGATATAGGGGGTATTACCGGCACGCTCTTCCATTGATCGCTGGAAGATGCGGTTGGCGCGCCAGTAATCAAGCCCTTCTTTTTCCAGCTTTTGTATATCAACCTTTGGGCTGACTGCCTTGAACATCCCGTCGCTCCATTTTCCATGAATGGTTAAGTTGTTGTGTAGTGGTTGAATCGAAAAAGCGGCGCTGTTGAATTAAGCGCCGTCGCGGCGAAGTAAGCAGGCAATCGCCCGCGGTGTGAGCATCAGACTCAGCACCACGGTTTCACCTCCAAAAATCAAAAGGATGGATTATGCAGAAGTTACAAGCGCATTATCGCTCAAATTACGGGTTTGCGGTAGTGCTGCTTTGATCGAGCGCTGAGCTGGCTGGCTAAACAAGCGCCAAATCAGGCTGCCGGGATGGGCATCGCGGTGCCGATGGATCATCAAAAAACACCGGCGCCCGCCCTGTTTCGCATTTGCGTTAAGAGGGATCGGGTGCCGGTGTTTGATCTGGTTAACAACAGAGGATGTTATGGCGTCCAGCGCTGCTGGTATTCGATCACCGTCCTGCCAGTATTTTCGCCGTAACCGGGATAGATACGTACCTGCGTATACTGCGTGGTTTGGAAGCCGGAGTTATCGAACAGACAGCGAAATTCGTAAGGAATTGCATGCGGGTTATTCGGGTCAAGCGGCATTGAACCTGTTTGCGGGAAACGAACACACTCTTCTCCACTGTCACCCGTATGCTGGTTCAGTTTATCCTGATAGTAAAGCACCACCTCTTCGGGCGGCACATCAGCTATCCGGTAAAAAATACTTCGCGAAAAATTCGTTTCATCGGCGGTGCCCCATTCATCCGCGCCGGGGTATGGATCAATATTAAATGGCGTTCGCCGCGCCGCCTGATCGCTAGTAAAAGCGAGAACACCAATAATCACCATCAAAATACCTATACCGCCAGCGATCAAGCCGATCTTAATAACCGACGGGCCACCACTCTTTTTCTTCTTCGGCGTCGTTTGTTTGCCAGTCATCACAGTCGTCATGAAGCATCGACTCCTTGCATTCTCTTGACATCTACTGCCAGATCGCGGCCATAACGGGTGTTTGAGAACCGCTCAGCCATCGCTTCCCAAAATGGAAGCCCCTCTAATGGGAATGCCGCTTTTGCATCCGCACCCGTCACCTGCGCGTTCAGGTAGTGAAACATAAGCAAGCGGGCGGGATCGCCATCCAGAATCTGAGGGTCAACTGCTGCCAGCACGGCACGCGCTTCCTCATCATGTTCAATGCGGTAAAGCGCTTCCGCAAGATCCAGCCGGGTCACTTCAGGCGCGCCCGCCGCCAGCGCACGTTGGAGCGCATCTACCGCGCCAACGTAATCTCCCTCTGAAAGCAGTGTACGCCCGATTCCATACAGCGGGAATTGATGTTCCGGATTTTTGTTCAGAGCTTCATACAAAACTGCCTTGCTGGCCTCTAAATCACCCAGCTGGCGGTAAGTGTTGCCCAGCACGGTTAAGGCGCGTACATCGGCTTTACCCTGCCGCAGCAATTCTTCCAGCGTCGTTTTGGCTGCTTCAAAATCGTTAGCAAGGTAATCACGTTGGGCTTTGACCAGCGGAGAAACCATATCACGATACGCCAGCATGACGGCAACCTGCGAAAGCGCGATCAGACCAAATGCGCCAATACATGCCGGCAAGCGCAATTCGTAAGGCCCAAAGAGGATAATGAGCGAGAGAATGAGCAGCAAAGCCAGTGATGAGAGGATTGTCCAGCGCAGCGGACGTTCCCAATTGCTGAAATCTCGAAGAACACGGTTTAGAAGATAAAACATTGGTCGTTAGCCCAGATTACCCGCGTCAGCATCGGCAATCGCCTGCTCAATTTCGGCAATTTCATAGCGCAGCGCCTGGCCGTAGGCTGTGCCTTCCAGTGCTTTAAGGCCTGTTTTCCAGGGGATCAGACCATCGCGGGCGCTCATCATTTTGGCAGTGGCACGAACCGCCTCTTTGGTTTGCCCCTGTGCTTCAAAATCACGCGCGAGGTGATAATACACGCGCACCATATAAGAAGCAGGCATCGCATGTTCAGCCGCTTTATTGAACGATTCACTAGCGGCGGCATCGTTATTGGCATAACGCTGGGCAAAGCCCAATTCTGCCCATAAGACCGGCTGTTCAGGGGTTAGCTCAACCGCCTTCTGCAATGCCCGTGCCGCTTCGTCGTAGGATGCCTGCAAGCGATAACCATTCGCCAACGTCACGTAAGCATCGGGATCATTGGGATAGAGCTGCACAGCACGATCTGCGGTGGATTGCGCTCTGGCAAGCTGCCCACTGTAGGCATAAGCGCTGGTGAGCAGCATCAAGACTTCGGAAGTTTCTTTGCCTTCGTTGATCGAACGCTCAAGCAAGGGAATAGCGTCACGAAACTTGAACTGTTCAATCAGACGGTAGGCGTCACCATAACCAGAGCCGGACGCGCGGGTTTGGCGCGCCAGCATCACACCAACAATGATGAACAGAATGAGAAACATGAGCGCGGCAAAACAAAGGCCGCTAAGGGCGACGTAAACAGCGGGGGAAACCTCTGAAGCCGAAGCAGTTGCACGGCTGCCCAAAAGCTCAATAGCTGTGCCTCCAATAAATACAAAAATGCCGAGCACAGCCGCCGCGATGCAAGTATAAGCAGCGATCAATACTGAGCGACGCGCCATCACTGTGCGCCAACCTCTGCTATGGAGATATTGCCGTCAACCAGATCGCGCACGGTTTTCACGTCATCGCCGAGCACAGCGCGCAAAACTTCGGCCTGTTCATTTTCCAGAATCTTCTGCCATTCATCCAATCCGCCGCGCTGTTTCTTCAGCAGATCGAGCTGGGTTTGTGCCGCTTCAACGCCGCCCGAACGGGCATGAGCGCGCAGCAGATACAGATGTATCAGCAAGCGATGACGCGCATCCGGCACCTTCAAAGCGAGCGCCTTATCCAGATGCGCGATCACATCCGGCGATTTTCCAAGACGATCCTCAATCATGCCGAGATTGTACAGCGCAACCCATTCATCGGGCGCAAGCTCAGCGGCCTTTTTCGCAGATTCCAAAGCACGCGTATAATTTCCAGATTGCAGGTCAACTTCAGCCAAGCCGTTGTAGCCTACTGCGGAATCGGCTTCCAGTTCAGTCATCTTCACGTAATCACGCCGCGCGCGATCTAATTTTCCCCCACAGCCGCAGCAGCTCAGCGCGAAAACGGTAATGGTTCGGGTCATCGGGATCATCCTTGATCACCTGATCCATTTCCTGCACCGCCAATTCCAGATCGCCCTTTTTTAGCGCCTTCACAGCCTTCTGATAACCGGATGGCGTGCGCGGACGAAAGAGGATCAATCCAGCGACCACCCAGCCTAACGCGCCGCCAAACAACACCAGCGAGAACTGGGGAATGACAACAACTCCAAGCACGATCAGCCCAATTGCAGGCGCGAGAATAGCAATCCAGCGGGCGCGCTCCTGATTATCCAAACGGCCGCCAATGATGATGGCCGCGCCGATCAGCGCAACCAGCACCAGCAGGGTTTGAGCAGGGCGTACCCATTCAAAATCATTGACGATAACATTGAGAATCAGACTTAGCAGGCCAGTAGAAGCGATCAGTAGAAACAACGCCCGCAAGCGTTCCGGCCCCAGAAAAAGAGTGAAGCGTTCGTAAGCGCGGCCGATCATGCTGGTTCTATCTCAACGTATATACGCTTATTGATGCCACCCTTGCTTTTATAGTCGGAAATGCGGATATGCCCAACCTCAGCCGTATTGGCGACATGCGTGCCGCCATCCGCCTGCAAATCAAGGCCGATAATTTCAACAGTGCGGACTTCGGAAATACCTTCGGGCAGAAGGTTGATCTTAGTGCGGATCAGATCGGGAATCTGAAAGGCTTCTTCACGCGGTAGAATGGCGACACGAATCGGCCGCGCGGCAGCTATCTCCGCATTGATCTTCGCTTCAATTTCCTGAACAAGGTCTTTCTCAAGACGCTCAAATTCAAAGTCCATACGCGCAGAAAGCGGTTCCATGTTGCCGCCCGTCACGCTGGCGCCATAATCTCGCCAGACTACACCGCATAAAATATGCAGGGCGGTGTGCGTTCGCATCAATTTGTAACGGCGCTCCCAATCCAGCGCACCATGCACCTGAGCGCCTACTTCTGGCAAAGTATCCGCGCCAAGGATATGCAGATTGCCACGTTCTACTTTGGTCACAGCTACCGTTTGCCCGTTAAAGGTCAGCGTGCCAATATCGTTCGGCTGCCCGCCCCCGCCGGGGTAAAAAGCTGTGCGATCCAGTTTTACCCCATACTGTTCGGGAATTACTTCAGTTACAACCGCATCAAATTCCTTGAGTTGGCTATCAGCATGATAAAGCAGTTCAGTCATGGGTATCCAATTTCTCTACGGGTTTATCCTAGATCAGCGCGCATACGCAGCATCACTTCACGCCCGCCCATTGCACGCCAGAATTCGAGGGCGTTCGGGTTGCGCGCGGCTGCGTGCCATTCATAATAAGACAAACCTTTATCGCGAAACCAATCGGCTAATGCCGCTACTAACTTCCTGCCAACCCCCTCACGGCGGGCTGATTCCTCAACGAAAATATCAGCAAGAAACCCGCTTGGCTCCTGTGAAAACATCTCAGGCGCTAAATCAACGACGACACCAAAGATATACCCTTGCAATTGGCCGTTGACCTCAGCAACAAAAACCCGCGCCATCGGGTTAAAAAGCTGATCTTCCAAACGCCGCGCGTAGCGTAGTGCGCCCGTTGGCGTAGCAGGCGGTAATTCAGGGTCTAAGGCACGATGATAATCAACAAGCGACTGCCATAAACGCGCAATCACTTCTACATCTTTCGGCACGGCTGGCCGGATTACGACTTCACCCACAATAACTGCATCCACTCTACTGAACCATATGCTCGCCAAAACGCCTGCCCGGTTACGGAGCTGCGCGGCATCATAACTGCTAACTGCGACACTCCGCGTTCAGAAAACCAGTCACGCAGGGCAGCAACCATCTCACGGGCTGCGCCGCCGCGATAGTTGTGGGCATCAACCACAAATTCGGTGATCACCCCCAGCGTATCAACGCCTAAGCCGGGCGGAGCCAGACGTATTTCACCCATCACAAAGCCAGCCGCATCCTGACCATCAAACATGCCCAGAATGACGTGATCCGGGCTTTGACTCCACAAAGACGCGGTATGTAACCAGCGCTCACGTGAAATATCAGCATATTGAAAACGATCTGCTTGACCCGTCAAAGCCAGATTTTCGTACCAGAGTGGGAACAATAATGGGAAATCAGCCTGAACGGCTTCACGAATGATGATCATCAGGAAAGGCTATTTTTGAGCGATAAGAAGTCTAGCATCAGGGCATATGCAATTCAAGCGCAAGCACGCATACAATCAGATTTATGAGCCAAACAACAATGGCAGCTTATCCTGCTTCAGCGCGAAACATTCCGCTATGGATGCAGCGTGCCCGGCAGAGCACGGAACGCAGCAGCATTCTGGTGCTGCTTGCCGGAATTCTGCTGTTCATCCCGCTATTTTTCCCGCAAACCCTGCCCCGCACCAGCAATTACGAACATTATCTGTTCCGCGTTGACAATTATGCAACCGCCTTACGTGAAGGGCGACTGTACCCGCGCTGGACGCCTAACGCGCTGTACGGTTATGGCGCACCGATCGCCCATTTTTCACCACCCCTACCGGCTTATTTACCGGCTTTAATTCAGGTGATGGTGACTGGGGACGCGAATGCCGCTTTACGCATTGCTGCCGGGTTGATGCTGGCATCTGCGGGGCTGTTCAGTTACCACTGGATTGCGCGGCGCATGGGGGCATCGGCAGGGCTAACCAGCGCGATTCTGTATTTATACAGCCCGTATATTGGCCTAACCGCGATCCATTTACAGGGGGATATACGCGCGATATTCATCGCAGCGCTTTTGCCCGCATGGCTGTGGAGTGTAGATCGTTATGCTCTGCGGCGCAGCAGTTCCTTCCTGCTGATGGTCATCTTTTTCGCGGGGTTAGTCTTAACCGAGCCGAAGGCGGCACTAGTTGCCCTGCTCATGAGCGCGGCTGTTCTTTCTTTCGCTCCCATACAGCACTTTAACCGCTCGCTTAGGCCAATGATTGGGGCATGCCTGCTTGGTATCTGCGTGGCTGCGTGCTACTGGCTGCCAGCGCTGGCAGAATCTGGAGCAGTTCGGTTTCTACCAACTGCCCTTTCCTTGCCTCGCCTGTCATTAACAGGGTTTCTAACGCCCCCCACATTAATGGATGGCAACCTTCTGAACCCGCCGCCGGTGCTAGGCTAGGCTGCCACAACTGCTTTGCGGGATCGCTGGAATTGTTGGGATCGTTTATTTTCGCAGATGGCGAACGCTGCCTGCGGTCACTGCCGGGCTTTTACTCGTCCTCTCATTCATCGCGCTGGCCTTCTTTTCAGAATTTACATGGCTGCTTGCCGCTTGCAGTTTATGCCTCGCGGCAACGGGCGCAGCGGTTGTATGGTGGACGGAGCGCGCCCCGCGCCCAACGCTCACGCTTTCCGCCGTCCTTGTAGGGATAGTCGCGCTTTCAACGCCGATCTGGCTAAGTTCTGCGTTTGGCAAAAACAATGTATCAATGCCGACGCCAGCGGCAGAGATCGAGCTGGAGCGCCGGGGCTTAGGCGTGGCGGCGCTTCCTGATTTTGAGCCGATGCCTAACCCCCTCATCACCAATGTACTGCCGGATCAGGAACTGCTTAGCGGGTATGCCTCTGGCAGCATTCTTAAAGTTTCAGCCTCACAAAACCCGGCGGGCAGCTCAGTGGGCTTGATCGCGCACAATTCACATTCTGATCAGATGCAGGTGTTTTCCAGCTTGCCAACCGATCTGCATATTCTGACCTCATACTTTCCTGGCTGGATAGCCGAGTTCAATGGTCGAGAAATTCCGATTTATGCAGATAGTGCCGGGCTAATCGTGGTCACTGTTCCCGGTGGCAATGGCGAATTGACGTTGAGTTTTGGGCCAACACCCGCGCGCATATTGAGCTGGATCGTGACATGGTTTGGCATGATCGCAACTGTAGCAACCGCCTACCGGATGCGAAATCACACCTCAGAGAATACCGGGTTTAGCGCGACGCCAGGCCGCAATCGCCTGCTCATTTTGAGCGTTGTCATCTTGTTGATCGCGATTATCGGCAGCGCACTGTATTTGATTTCGCGCCCTGAAACTGACGATAGGCTTACAGCGGCAGAACGTGCGCCAGACTCTGCGCTTCCGCTTAACCTACGCACCCAACAGGGATTAGAGCTTACGGGCTATGCGCCATATCCGTTGGAAATCTCTGCTGGAAGCAATTTTGATCTGACGCTGTACTGGCACGCGCTCCGCTTCCTGCCTGAATCCTATCAGGTTAGCGCACAAATTGTGAACCTGACGACAGGGGAGATCGCCACCGCAGTAACGCCGCACCATCCCGGCGGCCTGCCCACGCAGCGCTGGACGACTGAAGGCTACGTGAGCGACAGCACTACTATTGCCATCCCCGCAGAAGCGGCAGCAGGTGAGTATGAAATCCAGATCGAGATTTTTGCATGTACACAAAATTGCGCCACACGCAGCCGTCTGGATATTTTCAATGCTGACGGCAATTTACTCGATGATCAGATCGCGCTGCCTATTACAATAGGCGACGGGTGATCGGCGGCTTGTAAAACACCCGTTCTGACCGTTAAAATAACCGCTGATCATTCGTGAAGCATCACGGGGAGAATTACCTGCATGTCCGCACAACCGACCCCTGAAACGTCAGCAGCGTCAACCGATTTCCGAGATGAACTTGGCAAGGCCTGGGCAAAGCATCGCAGCGGCCATCATGAAGAAGCCATCGAAATCTTCAAGTCAATCTTGCAGCAAGATGCCAAGCAAACCAACGCGCTCTATGGTTTAGGATTGGCGCAGCGCTCTAAAGGCGATCTGCAAGCTGCAATTGATACATTTCAAAGCTGCCTCGCTGAAGTGAAAGCCGGCCTCGCCGCGCAACCCGGCGAAGACCATTATGAAATGTTACAGCGCATGCTAGAGCAGCGGCTTTCTGAAACACGCGCTAACACGCATTAACGACCCCAACTCAAATGAATAAGCGGGAGCGTTTGGAGCGTACCATAGCCGGCGAAGCAGCCGACAGGCCGCCCGTTGCTTTATGGCGGCTCTTTCCCGGAGACGACCAGCGTTCAGCAGACCTGGCACGTTCTGTCGTCGAGTTTCAACGCGCGTATGATTGGGATTTTGTGCGCGTATCCCCATCTATTACCTATTGCACAACCGAATATGGGCTGCATGATGAATGGGAAGGCGCGCTGACTGGCGAACGCACCATCAAAAAACGGGCGATCATGCGTTCGCTGGATTGGACTGTGCTGCGACCGCTTGATCCACAGCGGGGGGGATACGGGAAACAGCTTGAATGCATCGAGCTTATTTACCGCCAGCTTGGTGATGAAGCGCCTATCATCCCTACGATCTTTAGCCCGCTGGCACAGGCAGAAGCGTTATCGGGAAATGAGCTGTTTTCCTTGCACCTACGCAAAGAGCCGGATCGCCTTCGCACCGGATTAAACATCCTCACTGAAAATATTCTGCGCTATGTTGAAATGCTGCGCCGCTTGCCTATCGCTGGTGTAGCCTATGTGATCCGCCATGCCAGCTATCACCGGCTGTCTGAAGATGAGTATGCCGCCTTTGGTTTACCATTCGACATGAAAGTACTGGATTCACTTCCCTCAAAATGGTGGTTCAACCTCGTTCATCTGGAAGGCTCAGCGCCGATCTTTAAATTTGCGATGCACCTACACGGGCAAGCGATCAACTGGGCAGACAAAGAGAATGAGCCCGATCTCACCATCGGTAAAACGCTGTTCACAGGTGCTGTTTGCGGCGGGCTATCTACCGGTGAAGACCTGTATCAAGGCACTCCGACAACGGTGCGTGACAGCGTTCGCACCGCGCTGGAGAAAACTTCAGGGCGGCGGGCAATCATCTCTGGCGGCTCAGCGTTGAGCATCGCCACGCCGCTTTCCAATATTCGCGCGGCACGCCAGGCAGTTGAGGGCTTATAGCATGTCTCTACGGGTGATTGGCGGCAGCGCCAGAGGTAAACGGCTCAAACTCGTTCCCGGTGACAGCACCCGCCCGATCATGGATCGGGTAAAAGAGGCGCTGTTCAACATCATCGGCATGGATATTCTGGATGCCACGCTGCTGGACATGTTCGCCGGCACTGGCAGCGTAGCTATCGAAGCATTGAGCCGGGGCGCAGATCATGCCGTATTGCTCGATCTGGATCGTAACGCCATTCAGACGATTCAAGCCAATCTGGCGGCAACCGGCTTCACTGAGCGCGCAACCGTTCGCCGAACCGATGCCTTCACCTTCCTCGCGGGGAACCCAGTCCAGGCGTTTGATTACATTTATGTTGCCCCACCCCAATATAAGGGCATTTGGGTAAAGGCCATGACCTTACTTGACCAACACTCCGGTTGGCTCGCGCCTGACGGAAACATCATTGTACAAATTGACCCACGCGAAAAAGAGGAGATTGCGTTAAAACATTACGAATCTTACGACGAACGGAAATACGGGCATACGCTGCTGATCTTTTATCGTTTTACTGATTCTGCTGTGTCGGAGTAATCACCAGTGGATTTTGTACTGCTGGAAAAAATAACCGCTGAGCTTATCGAACTCTATAAGGTTGATATGCCCCCCGTGCCTATAGAGTTTATGCTGCAATATCCGCTTCCCGGCATGTGGGACGAGATTGATGTTTCGCTGGTTTCAGGCAGTTTTATGATTCTGGATAATCCATACCGGCCGCGTATGTCTTTAGCGCGGCTTCTGGCAAAAGAAATCGCCACTTGTAACTGGGGCATTGAGCGTGGGCTGCTCCCCTTTCAGAATGACAAGCAGATACTGGGTTCACTGGCACGTGCCCTGACCATGCCTCTGCAAATGGTGCAAGCGCTCTCCCTGGCTGCGCGCATCCCTGAAATGATGAGCGATTACTTTGAGGTACCGGCCAAAGATGCTAAGCGCCGCCTTGAGGAAATCGGTTCTTACGCATGATGCCAACCGTTCGATCTTGAGTTGATAATCAGCCGCGCCAGATCAAGCGCCTGTTCGCGAGTATTGACTGCGCCGCTTACCTGCGCTTCGGCAATCGCGTTTAGAAGCTCGCCAATGATCTTGCCCGGCGCAAGCGCTAATTCAGCGATCAAATCGTCTCCGTTAAGCAGCACCGGCGGCGCAACGTAACGCTCATGTTCAACAAAATAAGCATGAAAGAGGAACTGCGCCCTTTCCATTTGCCGCAGCCAGATATCCTGCTCCAAATCGGAATCGTGTGCGGCCAGATACTGGGCAAGCGACAGTAAAATTGCATCTACACCAGACTCGCCAGCAGCCTTCCAGAAGCGATAAATTGAAACTGGATCAACCAGATCGATCAATTCCACCAGTGGGGCGCATTGCACGCTCAAGCTCAGGCGGGATTTTTCCCCATTACTCAAGCGGAATTGCTCGGCAAACTTCGCAAGCTGGTGTTCTGATAAGTTACCAAGCAGACCGGCTAATAACAGCAGTGCGAACTGTGGGCGCTCGTTCGGCCACAGATAATCCAGATGCGCTTGCAACTGTGCGCGATAACGATCCAGCGATACCACAAACATGCCTAAATCAAACTGAGCAGCCGTTTCATCAGTACGCATGGGGCTAACAGCGGTATAAAAACGACGGAGCGCATGCGCAATCTGAAAAGCAGACGCCTTTTCGCCCGCTGAGGCAAACACACCCGCCAAGACCACATCCAGCACGCCAAGCCGGTCAGCAATCACGCATGCCGTCTTGATATTGGGCAGTTCCAGCAGTTTGAACCACTCGTCGCGGAGGCGTTCCGGCGACATTTCTGCCAACCGGGGCGCATTTTGCCGTACTGCCGCGCGCGTGCCTTCCTCTATTTTGAGGCTGAATTGCACGCTGTAACGCACCGCCCGCAGAACACGTATTGGATCATCACTGATGCTGTGCGGCAGGCATTGGCGCAATATTTTCGCCTGTAAGTCCGTCAATCCATCGCAGGGATCATAAGCGAGCGTTAAATCTCCCAGCAAATCCACCGCCAACGCATTGATCGTAAAATCACGGGCGCGGAGGTCGGCTTCCAGCGTTTCGGCGCGGAATGACGAAACGTCAATATAATGCTGAACGCCGTTTATGGAATAAATAACCCGCCCAACATCGCGGCTTTCATCCAGTGGGTAAAACGCGCCGCCAACGCTATTAGCGATCTTACGCGCTGTGCTGATGCCATTCGCCTCAACGGTGAGATCAATATCGCGAATTGGGCGGCGCAAGTAAGCATTACGCACCGGCCCACCAGCGATATACAGGGGGTGGTTCAGGGCTTGAAGTTGATCCCGCAGATCGAGGATTTCATCCGGCCATGCCAGCGTGATATTGCGCGCCGCCTCACTCACTGATCAACGCCTCTTCACGTACCACGCCAACGAATGGCAAGTTCCGAAACTTCTCATCCAGATCGAGGCCGTAGCCAAAAACGAACTTGTCTTCAATTTGAAAACCTGTGTAGTGAATCGGTATCGGGATTGTGCGGCGAGAAGGCTTGTCCAGCAGGGTACAAAGTTTAACGCTGTTCGGGTGGCGGGCTTGCATCACGTCCATGACAAATTTGAGGGTATAGCCGCTGTCAATGATATCTTCCACGATCAGCAGGTCTTTCCCTACAACTTCCCCGCGCAAGTCCATGTCAATCCGCACCTTGCCGGTGGATTCACGAGCGCCGCGCCCGTAGCTGGACACTGCTAAAAAATCTATTTCATGGGGAACTTCAATCTGGCGCATCAAGTCAGTCAAGAACATGACGCCGCCCTTTAAAATGCAGATTAGCATTAGCGCGGGTGAATCAGCATAATCGCGGCTAATTTCACGGCCAAGCTCGATAATACGCTGCCGCAATGCCGGTTCGTCAATTAAAATTTCCTTTAAATAGCGGTCATAGGCCGTCGTCATCAATCATCCTCACTATCGCGCCCCTCATTATAGCAACCCTATTTGAGCGAAGCGGTAGAATGGTCATAATGTAAGTGATGTCCGTGATAGAAACGAATTTACGATGTTAGATAACGATAACCTCTCTTTCATTCACCTGTCAGAGCCACGTACCAATGTATGTGTTACCTTCCCTGATGGCGTCGTGTTTGAAGCTCCAAAAGGGACTTCTGTAGAGCATTTTTTGCAGAAACACCGTGAGATTAACCCTGATGCCTATCCCAGCGAGATCATGGGGGGCATCGTTGATTCGCGATTACGCGAATTATCATATCCGATTCAGCGAGATGCCTCCATATCCCCGGTTACGCTTTCAGATAGCGATGGGCGGCGGATTTATCGGCGCACATTGGTCTTGCTGCTGGTGACTGCGGCAAACGAATTATTTCCCGGCGTAGAGGTAAGCGTCAGCTACGCCGTTCCCGATGGCGGCTACTACTGCATGGTCAAGAATCACGCTCCATTCACTGAAGAAGAGTTTCAGGCGCTGAATGAGCGTATGCACGCAATTGTTGCAGCCGATGATCCGATTACGAAACAGGTGATGAAGCTTTCAGAAGCGATTGAAATGTATGAAGCGCGTGGCGACGCCAACAAAGTGCGCCTCATGCGCCAGCGTACACGCGGCGATTTGAATATCTACACCTTACGTGGACATGCTGATTATTACTATGGCTATATGCTGCCTTCAACCCGCTATCTTAAGCTGTTCCGGCTGATCAATACCCCGGCCGGCGGGTTTATCTTGCAGTATCCCCGCAGCAGCACGCCGAATATGCTCACCGATGAAGTGGATAACGGGGGGAAAATTTCCCGCCTCTTTGAACACGCAGAACAACTGGCGGAACGACTCGGCGTCGAGGATATTGGCCGGTTAAATCAAATCGTGACCAGCAACCGCGTTCAAGAACTGATTCTTGTTGCAGAAGCCATCCACGAGCAGCAAATCAGCGCCATCGCGCAGGCTGTTTACGATGCTTATCACGAGCGCGAACTGCGGCTTGTCCTAATCGCCGGGCCATCCAGTTCAGGAAAAACTACCTTTTCAAAACGACTGGCTATTCATCTGCTGGCGCATGGCCTGCGCCCATTCACGGTTGAGCTGGACAACTATTTTCTTGATCGCGAATTAACGCCCAAAGATGAGACTGGCAACTACGATTTTGAGGCGCTGGAAGCGATAAATCTGCCGCTGTTCAACCGCCAGCTAAAAGAACTGATTGAGGGAGCGCAGGTTGCCCTGCCCCGCTTCAATTTCAAGCTGGGCAAAAGTGTTGAAGGCGTTTCGATTAAACTGGACAGCAACCACATTCTGGTTATTGAGGGGATTCACGGCATCAACCCAAGATTGGTCACCGACATTCCCGATTCCCGAATTTACCGTATCTACGTCTCGGCGCTTACGCAGTTAAACATTGACAATCAAAATCGTATTCCAACCACCGATGTGCGCCTGCTGCGGCGTATTTGCCGTGACGCATACAGCCGCGGTCATAATGCCAATGCTACAATCAATATGTGGCCGAGCGTGCGGCGCGGGGAAAAACGGAACATATTCCCATATCAAGAAAATGCCGATGTGATTTTTAACTCTGCGCTGAATTATGAACTCGCATCGCTTAAGCCAATTGCCGAGCCATTACTGTTACAAGTGCCTGTAGGCACGCCCGCATACATCGAAGCCAATCGCCTGCTTTCGTTTATACGCTGGGTAAGCCCTTTCTCGCCTGAGCAGCAGTTGATGATTCCGGACACGTCACTGTTAAGAGAATTCATCGGCGGCTCAATTCTAGGTGATTATTTGCCCGGCGGATTACACACCAAAGATGTTTAAGTTCCTCTTGCGGGGGATATTGGTCAGGATTAGGATCAACCTACTGCGCCTCATGAATTGAAGGATTGTGTCTTGAGCGCCAACTTACTCATTCATAATGCACGACTGGTAACACCCGATCAACCTGCAAAACGCGGTTGGCTGCTATGCGTTGACGGGAAGATTGACCGCATCGGTTACGGCGATGCGCCAGCCTTCTCAGATGCTGCGCCAATAGATGGATTAAATCGCCTGCTGCTGCCGGGATTTGTAGATGTTCATGTTCATGGCGGAAACGGGCACGAGATCATGGACGCGCAGCCCGACACGCTGCCAGAGTTATCACGTTTCTATGCCCGTCATGGAGTCACATCGTTTCTGGCAACTACATGGACGGAAACGCGAGAGCACATCCAAACAGCGTTAGAATATCTTGCAGAATGGCGCGATACACCCCTTCCCGGCGCCAGGGTGCTTGGCGCGCATTTGGAAGGCCCGTATATCAATGTTGAGAAAGCGGGCGCGCAAAATCCCGCGTATGTCCGGCCAGCCTCACGAGAAGAAGCAACCGCATTTTTGGATACCGGTGTGATCCGCCTGCTTTCGCTGGCACCAGAAATCAAAGAAAATCAGTGGCTCATCGGTGAATGTGTGCGGCGCGGGATCACTGTATCGGCGGCGCATACCTCCGCCAGCTTTGGGGATATGCAGCACGCGGTTGCGCTTGGGCTGCGGAATACCACCCATACCTTCAACGCGATGACCGGCCTGCACCATCGCGAGCCGGGAACGCTGGGCGCGGCGCTGGTGTTTGACGAACTCCGCTGCGAGCTGATTGCCGACAATATCCATGTGCATCCCGGCGCTATGAAGGTGCTGTATCGCGCCAAAGGGCTGGATCGGGTGATTCTGATCACCGATGCGGTACGGCCAGCAGGTTTGCCGGACGGAGACTATCCAATAGACGACCGGGTGATCTCGGTGAAAAATGGGGTCGCGCGGCTGCCCGATGGCACGCTAGCAGGCAGCATTTTGACGATGGAGCGTGCGCTGCGTAATTTCGCAACAGCCGTTGGTGAGCCGATTGAACGGGTATGGCAGGCGAGCAGCCTGAACGCCGCAAAGTCTATCGGGGCGGCAGCACATACGGGCAGCATTGAGGTAGGCAAAGATGCTGATCTGGTGCTGGTTGATGCAGACGTGAACGTATTCACAACTATTGTTCAAGGCAATCCGGTTTATCAAGCAGGCTGAATTCACAACAGGCAGCGCTCGTTCTTCGTATACACTCGATAGACTCTAGTCTGGCAAAACCAGATTTATTATTTCGGGGGAGCGTTCATGAACAGTTTTGAACGTCTTTTTGCGACAGGCCTTATCTGGCTGGTGGTCGCAGGAATAGCGTTATCTATGATCATTAGGGGATCAGTCGATTCTTTCTTATTTGTCATTCTGATGGCGGGCGCGTTTCTCAGCACGGCAGTTGTTTGGGGAACAAGCGTGGCGTTATCCTCCAACAAGGCAAGCGCAGAGCGACAGATGCGGAATTTAGATCGAAACATCAACGATAAGCCTAAGCGCCGCATGCAAGATTCGGAAAACTGGCTGAATGAGCTGGATAACGATCAACTCAATGCGCTGGAAAGCGCGCTTGCCGCACGCCGCAAGCACATGGACGAAGACGAACAGATCGAGCTTAGCCGTCTGCTTGCAGAACAGGAAAACGCCCGAAAAGGCCACTAGACTTTGCCATTCCGCCTAATCAAAAAAACTTCACCCAAACGCCGCGTGGCGATTATCGGGTTAGACTGTGCCGAGCCTTCGCTGGTCTTTAATCGTTATGCAGCCGATCTTCCAACAATCAGCCAACTGCGCGGACGCGGCGCGTGGGGGCGTCTCGAAAGCGTGATTCCAGCGATCACCGTGCCGGCATGGTCATGCATGATGTCCGGTCAAGACCCCGGCGCGCTGGGCATTTATGGCTTCCGCAACCGCGCCGATTATTCCTATAACCATCTGGTCGTCGCTAATGGTGACGCCGTGCAAGAGCCGCGCCTGTGGGACATCCTTTCGCGCTATGGCAGAAACAGCATTGTGCTTAGCGTGCCCGGCACTTACCCGCCGCGCCCGATCAACGGGCAAATGGTGGGCTGCTTCCTGACGCCGGACGCTTCTGCCGGCTATACCTACCCTGCCACGTTGAAAGCTCAAATACAGGCGAAATTCGGCGACTACCCATTTGATGCCAAAAACTTTCGCACCCACGAAAAAGATCAACTGCTCAAGCAGATTACCGCCATGACCAAAACCCATTTTGAGGCGGCGCGCTGGCTGGTTAAAGAATCTGATTGGGATTTATTCGCGATGGTGGAAATTGGGCTGGATAGGATGCATCATGCGTTCTGGAGCTACATGGACAGCGCGCATCGCAGTTACAAGCCGGGTTCCCCTTACGCCAATGCGATACGCGATTACTATCGCCTGCTGGACAGCGAAATTGCCGCGCTTCTGCCACTTTTAGGCGAGGACACTGCGATCTTTGTGGTGTCTGATCATGGGGCGAAGAAGATGGATGGTGGGATTGCGATCAACGAATGGCTGATCCGCGAAGGCTATCTGACGCTGGCAGAGCCATACCCGCAAGAAATTCGCAAGCCGGACACGCTCAAGATTGACTGGTCAAAAACGCTGGCATGGGGCGAAGGCGGTTATTACGGGCGGCTGTTTTTGAATATTCAAGATCGCGAGCCGCAAGGGATCATCCCGGCAGAAGATGCGCTCCGCGTCCTGGGTGAAATTAAGGCGAAACTGGAAGCATTAGCAGATGAGAGCGGGCAGCATATTGGCACACGCTGCTTCCTGCCGAAAGAAATTTATCCCGCTGTTGAGGGAATCCCGCCCGATCTGCTAATCTATTTCGGCGATCTGTCATGGCGCTCACTGGGAACCGTTGGCTGGAACCGCGTGCATGTGCTGGAAAATGATACCGGCCCGGATGATGCGAACCACGCACAGCACGGCTTAATTATCGCCTACGATCCCCGAAATCCAGCCAACGGGCGCCAGCTTGAGAACGCCCACCTGCTGCAAATTGCGCCAACAGTCCTGAACATTCTAGGGATAGAGACGCCCAAAACGATGCGACTGCCGGGGCTAGTTTTAAGCTAAAGCGGCCATCTGCACAGCCCGGTTGGCCAGCAAATTCACGCCATCTCGTGATGCGCCTGCAAACTGCGAACCTTCAACGGCTTTTGCCGCAGCGCTTTAATGCCCTGAACCATCGCCATCGCCGCGCTAAGCGTGGTGATGATCGGCACGCCATACAGGTGCGCGGTGCCGCGAATGATCCCGCCATCATAGTGCGCCTGACCGCCGCGCGGCGTGTTGATGATCAGATCAATATTGCCCGCGCGAATCGCATCCACGATATTCGGTGAGCCATCGCTAACTTTATTGATGATCTCCGCAGGTATTCCCACGCTCTGCAAATAAGTGCCGGTGCCGATGGTGGCGATCAGCTTGAAGCCCAGCTGGTGTAAATCGCGGGCGATTTTAGTGACCGCACCGCGATCATACGGCGTCACGCTGATGAATACCGTTCCATTTTCAGGCAAGCGGGTATTCGCCGCCATCTCCGCTTTCGCAAAAGCGTGACCAAAGCTGGAAGCGTGGCCCATCACTTCACCGGTTGAGCGCATTTCAGGGCCAAGCCGCGCATCTACGCCGGGGAATTTCTGGAAGGGCATCACCGCTTCTTTGACGAAGAAGCCGTCTACTTTTGGCTCATCCACAAAGCCGATTTCAGCCAGCGTTTTGCCGGCAGCAATTTCAGCCGCATAGCGCGGCAAAGGCTGCCCGGTCGCCTTGCTGACGAATGGCGCGGTGCGGCTGGCGCGAGGGTTCACTTCCAACACGTAAACCACTTCATCTTTGATGGCGAACTGGATATTAAATAACCCTTTCACGCCGAGCGCTTTGCCAATGCGATCTGTATATTCGCGGATGATTTCAACATGGTAATAGCTGATTTTGTACGGCGGCAGCACACAGGCAGAGTCGCCGCTGTGAACGCCTGCTTCTTCAATATGCTGCATGATGCCGCCGATAGTGACCTCAACGCCATCGCTCAGCGCATCTACGTCTACTTCAAAGGCATCATCCAAAAACTGATCGATCAGGACGGGGTGTTCGCTCCATTGAATATGCTTATTCAGCCAGTCGGTAAGCATGGCATCGTCAAAGACAATGGCCATGCCGCGCCCGCCCAAGACATAGCTGGGGCGCACCAGCACCGGATAACCAACCTGATTAGCCGCTGCCAATGCTTCATCCCGATTATAGGCAAGCGCGCCGGGGGGCTGCGGAATTTCCAATTCCTGCATCAGATCATGAAAACGCTCGCGATCTTCCGCTAAATCAATCGTCTCAACCGATGTCCCCCAAATGGGCGCACCCGCATCAGCCAGCGAACGGGCAATATTGAGCGGCGTTTGCCCTCCAAACTGCACCAACACACCATCGGGGCGCTCATTGTCAATAATATTGAGCACATCTTCGGCGGTAAGCGGCTCAAAATACAGCCGATCAGCCGTATCATAATCGGTGCTCACAGTTTCAGGGTTACAGTTGACCATGATCGTTTCATAGCCAAGTTCGCTAAGCGCAAAACAGGCATGTACGCAGCAGTAGTCAAACTCGATGCCCTGCCCGATGCGGTTTGGCCCGCCACCGAGGATGATCACCTTCTTGCGATCTGCACGCTCAGTTTCGTCACCCGGCTCATAGGTGGAATACAGATAGGGGGTATGTGCTTCAAATTCCGCCGCGCAAGTATCCACCCGGTAATACGAGGGGGTGACGCCCAGCGCCTTACGGCGGGCGCGAACTACCGATTCAGACGTATTCAGCGTAACCGCCATTTGCGCATCGCTAAACCCGGCACGTTTAAGCTGCCAGAAATCAGCAGCAGTCAAATCATCCAGCGCGCGATCCTCCAGCAAATCGCGCTGTAGTTCTACGATCTGGGTCAGTTCTTCAACAAACCAGGGATCAAAGCCTGTGCTTTGGACAACTTCCAATAAACCCATACCACTTTTTAAGGCGCTCGCCACCTGAAATAGGCGCTGGGCTGTAGGCACGCGCAGCGCATCTGGCGACGCCTCTTTAGCCTTGTAGCCAAAGCCGAGGATGCCAATATCCAGCGAGCGGATGCCTTTTTGCAGCGCTTCCTGAAACGTGCGGCCGATTGCCATCACTTCGCCAATCGCCTTCATTTGGGGGCCAAGGGTGTTATCCGCGCCGGGGAATTTGGCAAAATCCCAACGCGGAATTTTGACCACGACGTAATCGAGCGACGGCTCAAAACTGGCAGGCGTCACCCGTGTGATGTCATTGGGGATTTCATCCAGGCGGCAGCCAACTGCCAGCAGCGCGGCGATCTTGGCAATCGGGAAGCCGGTCGCTTTGCTGGCCAGCGCTGATGAACGAGAGACGCGCGGATTCATCTCGATCACAAACACCCGACCATCGGCAGGATTTACGGCAAACTGGACATTTGCGCCGCCGGTGGCTAACCCTACTTTATCGAGCACAACACGCGCCATATTGCGCAGGCGCTGAAGCTCTTTGTCAGTCAGCGTTTGCGCGGGGGCAACGGTGATGCTGTCGCCCGTATGCACGCCCATCGGGTCAACATTTTCGATGCTGCAAACCACAACGAAATTGCCGCTGGTATCGCGCATCACTTCAAGTTCATATTCTTTCCAGCCGATCACGCTCATCTCGATCAACACCTGACCGACCGGGCTGAGCTTTAGCCCACGCTCAGCAATCACGCGCATTTCATCGGCATTATGGGCGATGCCGCCGCCAGAGCCGCCCAGCGTGAACGAGGGGCGAATCAGTGCCGGATACCCCACCCGCTCCGCCGCGAGCAGCGCTTCATCAACCGTTGAAACGATTTCGCTTGGGGGGCATTCTAAGCCCACTTCATCCATAGCTTGCTTGAACAATTGGCGATCTTCGGCCAGATCAATGCTGGGCAGCGACGCACCGATTAATTCAACGCCATAGCGCTCCAGCGTGCCATTTTCAGCCAGCGCCTTCGCCAGATTCAACGCCGTTTGCCCCCCAACCGTAGGCAGCAGCGCGTCAGGCTTTTCCTGCGCGATGATGCGCTCGCATATTTCAGGCGTGAGTGGCTCAACATATGTGGCATCGGCAAATTCGGGGTCGGTCATGATAGTGGCGGGGTTAGAGTTCACCAGCACCACGCGGTAACCCTCACGGCGCAGCACTTTACAAGCCTGTACGCCGCTGTAATCAAATTCGCTGCCCTGCCCGATGATGATTGGGCCAGAGCCAATGATCATGATGGTGTGGATGTCTGCACGTTTAGGCATATTATTAAACGCTGCCTTCTGCTTCGGTTGATGTTTGTTTCACCCTGCTTACAAACTCATCAAACAGATAGAGCGAGTCATGTGGACCGGGAGAAGCTTCCGGGTGATACTGCACGCTGAATGCGCCGAGTTCTACATGGCGCAAGCCTTCAATCGTGTTGTCATTCAGGTTGATATGGGTCACTTCCGCGCCGTGCAAATCACTGTTAGCGGTCACCGCAAAGCCGTGATTGTGGGCGCTGATTTCAACTACACCGGTGAGCAGATTTTTCACCGGTTGGTTGCCGCCGCGATGCCCGAAGCGCATCTTTTCAGTTTCGCCGCCCAAAGCCAGCGCCAGAATTTGATGGCCAAGACAGATTCCGAAAATCGGCGTTTTACCAAGCAGGTCACGCACATTGTCAATCATATCCGTTACAGCGGCAGGATCGCCGGGGCCGTTGCTCAAAAATACGCCAGCGGGTTTCATCGCCAGCACTTCAGCGGCGGTGGTGTGCGCCGGAACGACGGTCACGCGCAGCCCGCGATCAGCCATCATCCTGAGAATATTGCGCTTAATTCCGGTGTCATACGCAACGATTAGCGGGCCGCTGCTGTCGTATTGATGCGTTTTGTACCATGCGGGATCGCTGGTTTGTGACCAGTTATAGGCTTCTTCGGCGGTCACCTCATCTACCAGATTTGCGCCAGACATATCAGGCGCGTTCAGCGCCGCCTGTACCAGCGCCGCCGTATCCAGCGCCGCTTCTCCATGAGCGATGGCTGCGCGCATCACGCCGCGCGTGCGCAAATGCCGCACAAGCTGGCGGGTAGCCACTTCAGAAATGCCGATCACATTTTGTTCGCGTAAATAGCCGTCCAGATCACGCTGACTGCGCCAGTTGCTCACTCTCGGACTGAGGGAGCGCACTACAAATCCTGCTACCCAAACGCGATCTGACTCAAGATCATCAGGATTGATGCCGGTGTTGCCGATATGCGGCACAGTCATGGTTACAATCTGCCGGTGATATGATGGATCGGTCAGGATTTCCTGATAGCCGGTCATCGAGGTGTTAAACACGATTTCGCCTGTTTGTACACCCTGCGCGCCAAACCCTACGCCGGAATAGATGCTGCCATCTTCCAGCGCTAATACTGCCTGCATAAACACCTCACCCTCACCCCCTCCGTAATCCAGAAAAGGTTCCATGACTCGACTGGCAGGTGGTTTCTCCGCCTGTCAGCATTTTCAGTTTCCTATAAAAAGAGCGCTTAACGCGCCCTTTTCATTCGCTAGCTGCGGTAACTGCCATTGATGGAGACGTAATCGTGACTAAGATCACAAGTATAAACGATGGCCTCACCAGCCCCCTGCCCAACATCCAGAAGCGCATACACCTCTGAAGATTTCACGATCTCAGTCGCCCGTTCTTCGCTGTACTGCGTCGGCATTTCATTTTCAAAGAGCAGCAAATCACCGGTGAGCGTTTCTCCCTTAGCGATCCGCAGTTTCACGCTGGCAGCATCAAAACTCACGCCAGAGCGCCCGGCAGCGGCGACGATGCGCCCCCAGTTCGCGTCACCGCCATAAAATGCCGTTTTCACCAGCGGTGAGGTGGCGATAGCATTGGCGATCTGGCGGGCGGCAGCATCATCAACCGCGCCCTTAACGTGCAAGGTGATAAACTTTGTTGCCCCTTCACCATCGCGAACAATGGCCTGCGCCAGTTCACGGCATACTTTGAGCAATGCGGCGGCAAACTGCGCCTCAAAATTCGGGGAAATGCTCACGCCAGATGCGCCATTTGCCAACAGCATCAGCGTGTCGTTAGTGCTCATATCGCCATCTACCACGATACGATTAAAAGTCGGCTCAACCGCCTGCTTCAGCAAACGATATGCCTGTTCAGCCGTAAGCACAGCATCGGTAACGACTGCGCTGAGCAGGGTCGCCATATTCGGGGCAATCATGCCAGCGCCTTTAGCGATGCCCGTCAGCGTCACTTTGCCATTAGGGGTGTCAAAAGATTCTGAAGCCAGCTTCGGGCGGGTATCCGTCGTCATGATGCCGCGCGCGGCGGCATCCCAATCCTGCCCCAATGTTGCGGTTGCCAGCTCGATGCCACGCGCAATTTTAGGCATCGGCAGGTGGGTGCCGATCACGCCCGTAGACATGACCAGCACTTGCGAAGATTCGATGCCTAACGCTTTCGCAGCAAGCCGGGCGGTTTCGCGGGCATTGGCTAAACCCTGCTCGCCAGTACAGGCATTTGCGCATTTGGTATTGACAACTATCGCACGAATGTTGTCACTGTTGGAGGTCAATTGACCAATGTCGAACAACACAGGCGCGGCTTTCATCAGGTTGGTGGTGAACACGCCAGCAGCCACACACGGCCTATCGCTGAAAATGACCGCCATATCCAGCGCGTCATTGGCCTTCAAACCAGCATGAACGCCGGAAACGCTGAACCCGGAAACACTAGCCATTGATCTGCTCTCCCTGTTCGGCCAAAATCGCCGTTAGCGCATCAACCAATTCATCAACGTGCGGCCTATCTATCACCAACGGCGGAACAAAGCGGATCACATTTGTTCCGGCATTCACCATCAGCAGGCCGTGTTCATAACCTGCTTCAATAATTGGCGCAACGTCTATACTCAACTCCATGCCGACCATCAAGCCGCGCCCGCGTACTTCCACAATGAGGGGGCTGTTAATTTCTGAGAGGCGATCTACCAGGTAGTTACCCACTTCGGTCACATGCTCTAAAAATTCAGGTTGGCTGATACGATCAACTATGTAACAGGCAACGGAAGTGACGAACGGGCCGCCGCCAAAGGTAGTGCCATGATCGCCGGGATGAATATGTGAAGCGACCTTCTCGGTAGTCAGAATCGCGCCTGCGGGCAGGCCGCCCGCCAGCGGCTTCGCCAGCGTCATAATATCTGGCGTTATGCCAGACTGTTCGTATGCCCAGAGTGTGCCGGTACGCCCCAATCCACACTGAATTTCATCGAAAATCAGCAAGGCATTGTGCTGGTCGCATAGGCGGCGCAGCGCCTGCAAAAATTCCGTCGTCGCCGGGTGAATCCCCCCTTCACCTTGCACCGGCTCAACAAAAACGGCGCAGGTACGATCATCAATCGCTGCTTCGGCAGCGGCAGCATCGTTAAACTCAACAATTTCAACGTCTGGCAGCAGCGGTTGGAACGGCGCTTGATATTTTTCTTTTGGCGTTAGCGCCAGCGCCCCCATCGTGCGCCCGTGAAAGGCGTGAGAAAATGCCACGATTTTGGTCTTATCAGGATGCCCAGAGTCTTTAGCGACTTTACGAGCAAACTTGATCGCGCCTTCGTTGGCTTCTGTGCCGCTGTTGCTCAAAAATACGCGATCAGCGAACGATTTTTCAGCTAGCATCCCGGCAAGTTCCGCCTGCGGTGAGGTGAAGTACAGGTTACTTGTATGCACCAGCCCGCCTGCCGCTTCTTGCAGCGCCGCCGTTAAGCCGGAATCAGCATAACCCAGCGCATTCACGGCGATGCCTGCCACCCAATCGGTATAAGCCTTGCCTTCACTGTCATACAGCTTCACGCCCTTACCATGCGTTAGCACAAACGGCGGGCGCTTATAAGACTGCACCAGATGTTCCTGCTCCAGTTCAATAATTGGGTTCGTGGTTATCGCCACTGCTTAATTGCCTTTCGTTTAGACCATCAAAGATCATTCGGTTTGTACGGCTTGCATTTAGACTTGCGCTTTTCGAGCCTCATTCGCCACGCGGACGACTTCTGACCACGAAAGCCGTTTTTCAACGTTTTCACGCGACCCGGCGCTGCCGTCTATCCAGCCATTTGAGGCTTCATAACGGATGGTCGCCAATACCCAACCCAGCAGTTTGGCAGGTACGTCATGCGCAAGCTGACCGGAAAGCAGCACATGACGGGCAATTTTCCGGCTGTACTCTGCCCGTTTCACCAGCGCGTTATACATCAGGTGAAACAGCTCGTGGCAGTTGGCGCAAAGCTGAATAGTTACTTTGTTTTCGCCATGTGCAGCCAAATCCCAAAGATGATGCCGGTGCGATGACGGGTAGCCACAGGCTGAACATGACGTTGAGCGTTCCTGATAGGTTGGCCGGCGGCGTTGTTTTACGCTCCGGTATTCCTGCAACCGGTAAAAATCAACCCAGTATTCCAGAAGTTCGCGGCGCATTTCGGCATCAGGCTGGGATTGAAACACGACTTCAAACGTTTGGACTATCTCGTCCGCCTGCTGTTCGTTATATAGATCGCGAACGATCTTTTCCAACCTTTCCAACAGCTCGTTTTCGCCTGCCATCACTTTCACCCGCCTGCTCATTTACGGAGTGAACACTGTGCCACCGCGAGTCACCAATCCATCAAGATTAGTGATCACTGCCTGCTTCACGCCATCATTCAAGGCGTGCAGCGCGGTGCGTACCTTAGGAATCATGCCGCCAAAAATGACTCCACTTTCGATCATGGCTTCCGTTTGCGTAGGCGTAAGCTGAGAGACGACCTCACCGTTATGCAAAACGCCCGGCACGTTTGACAGAAAAACAAGCCGTTCAGCATCCAGCGCGCCGCCAATAGCCCCGGCAACGTGATCCGCATTAACGTTGTAGTTATGATGTTCACCAATGCAGATTGGGGCGATAACTGGCGTCACCTGCTGCGCTAACAACTCCAGCAAGACCTCACCTCGAACACTCTCAACCACACCGGTAAACCCCATGTCCTGACCCGGCATCTGCATTTTCCCGGCGCGAACCAGACCACGATCCACGCCAGACATGCCTACCGCATCCACGCCGTTGTTCACTAACGTGCGCGTCAAGCGTTTATTGACTGTGCCGCACAACACCATTTCCACCAGTTGCAGCGATGCGGCATCGGTGATGCGAATGCCATCCACATATTTCGGATCGATCCCCATCTGCGTTTGCAGCGCCGAAATTTCCTTGCCGCCCCCGTGAACAACGATCACCGGCACATCAAAGCTTTTTATAGCTACCGCAAACTGTGCCAGATAGTCGGCGTCATCCAATTCATGTCCGCTAATCTTAATGACAATAGGTGCAGTCATTGTGTGCCCTATAACAGCGCCGTAAATTCGGGGAAGCCTGAGATCAGGTTAAAACACTGAACAGCCTGGCCAGATGCCCCTTTGCGCAAATTATCGGTCACGCTGGTGATATGCAGGTATTTTTCGGTAATTGGCGTCAGGCTGATAGCCGCGCCGTTGGTGCGAATAACATGCTTGAGGTTCGCTTGCTGGCCGGGCGGAAGCACCTTCACCAGAGGCTCACTCTGGTAAGTTTCCTCATACAGTGATTGGGCATCGGCGCTGATCAAACTGCCGTTCAGTTCCACGTAAATACTCGCCATCAAGCCGCGATCCACAGGCAGTAAATGCGGGGTGAAGATCAACATTCCAGCTTCTGGCTCAATCTTGTGCATTTCCTGTTCAATTTCGCCGACATGCCGGTGTGAACGCCCGACGCTGTACGGGGAAAAGTTGCTGTACACTTCCACAAATTGCAGATTCGGCTTCGGCTCGCGCCCAGCGCCGGAAACGCCCGACTTAGCATCTACGATAATCGGCTGATCTTTCTTCAGCGCGTGTGCTGCCAGCAGCGGATATATCCCCAGCAGCGTAGTGGTTGGATAGCAACCCGGAGCAGCTACCCATTTCGCGCCGGGAATCTTGTCACGATTGATTTCCGGCAGACCGTAAGGCGCTGGCAGCAGTTCGGGATGCGGATGCTCGTGCCCATACCACTTCTTATAGCTTTCCGGCGTATCCAGTCGCAAATCAGCAGAAAGATCAATCACTTTTGCGCCTGCTTCCAACGCCTTCGCGGCGGTTTTTGCAGAAACCCCGTGTGGCAGCGCCAGAAAGACCACCTCTACAGTTGATGGGTCTGCTTCTTCAGAAGGGATATAGCTGAGATTGGTAAATTGAACCGGCTGACCAGCATAGGTATTTGAGGTCGCAAAGACCAGATCAACATAAGGGTGGCCTGACAATATCTCGATCAGGTCTTGCCCCGCGTAGCCAGACGCGCCGTAAACCCCCACCCGCAACTTGGAAAATGCCATTGTCATATCCTCAAATAAAAATCCCCCGCCTCAAGTGAGGTCAGGGGATTTGCTGTTCAGGTCGGCAGGACAAACCACCGCCACCGCTAACGCAAAAATCCCGAACTGACCTCATTGGTCATCGGACGACGGCTGCGACGACGGCGCGGGATAGCGTTGAAGAACATTTTCTGCGTGGTTGCCCCGTAGATATTCGCCTCATAGTGTACGGAGATTGCTAAGGGTTGTCAATCTTCAATCAAGAAATCTTGACGCTAAAAGATCGCGCCTTTACTATCATCGCGTTTATAGAGGCCTTCACATGATTGAAGTCAAATCGCTGAGCCGGTACTATGGCGATTTTCTCGCTGTTGATCAGCTTTCATTTAAAGCCAGGTCGGGCGAAATTCTAGGCTTACTTGGCCCCAACGGTGCCGGTAAAACCACAACCATGCGCATGCTCACTGGCTATCTGCCCCCCAGCAGCGGCACCGCGCTGATTGATAATCACGATATTGTCAACGACTCGGTAGAAGCACGAAAGCGGATCGGGTATCTGCCCGAACGCGTGCCTATATACCCCGATATGACGGTGCGCGGCTACGTGCTTTTCTGGGCGCAACTGCGCGGCACAAAAAATGCAAAATCGCGCACAGATACTGTGCTTAAACAATTCGACCTGTACACCCGCAAAGATAAGCTGGTGCGCCAGTTATCAAAAGGAATGCGGCAGCGATTAGGTTTGGCACAAGCCCTGGTGCACGAACCGCCCGTGTTAATTCTGGATGAGCCAACCATCGGCATTGACCCGCAGCAAGTTATTGAAGTGCGCGATGTGGTGCGCGAACTAGGGAAAA
>LMZS01000094.1 GCA_001567085.1 Chloroflexi bacterium OLB15 | reverse complement strand
AACCCAGAATGTCCACGCGGAATCCACGCTAGCCATGCCGCCGATGTAGATATTTTCGCCCACCATTGTGGAAGGATAGCCAGCGTTCAGGGCGCGGGTGCGCGGGCCAGAGCCATCAGGCCGGGTGTGGCTAACGCTGCCCGTTTCCAGCATCCACTGCGCTTGATTTTGCGCCGCTGCGGCCAATGCCGCGTTATATGCATACGGCCCCCGCCCAACTGATGCACGCAGGTTATTGACGCGCGCAAACAGATCGCTGGCTTCATCCTGTGCCAGCAGCGCGCCGCCAGAGAGCAGCAGCCCGATAAGAAGAATCGTGAAGATAGATTTCAAACGCATGGCGGCTATTCTAGCAGAAGCCGCAAAAATGCGGCGAGTGTTCAAAATAATGCGATACCAACGCTTGCCCGATGAAAGTGGAGATAGGCAGGCGTTGGCACGCAAAAGCCGTATTTCTCGCTCGAAACCCTTTAGCGATCACGGGTGTTATTTACAACACCTTCGACACCTTCAAAAAGCCCGGTTGTTTGGCGTTGGCGTCGCTGATAGCCTCAGCAGAACCTAGCACCACCACCTGCCCGCGCTCGTTCAGCGCTGCCAGCGTATCGCCAAATGCCTTGAAATGATCAGCGGTTGTGCTTAATACTTCGTCGCGCAGTTTCTGGCGGCGCTCGTCGCTATCGCCAATCAGATAGCGCACCATTGAGGTATAGCCTTTGGCGTCCGGCAGCAAATAATCATCCATGTCGCCAATGGTGCCGATGATGCTCTTGGTCAATTCGTCGGGCGGCAGCTCAAGTTCGCGCAAAAATGACGCGGTGCCATCGTAATTGGTCAGCGTGCCTAGCAGGTTTGGATCGCGATACGAGAGGAAATCGAACACGCCGGAATGACGGTCAAACACCGAGAAGCCGCCATAGGCGCCGCCCTGCACGCGAATCTTCTCCCACAGGTACGTGGTGCCGAGGAACTTGTTGATCACGCTAACCGAGCCGTGAAGCTGGTAGCCCAGATCGTACAGGTTCGCGCCTTTGCCCACATAATTCACCTTCGCCGGAATGGTCAGCCCTTGATTGGCGCTGGTAAACGCGGGCATCCATGCCGCCAGCGCGCCTGCGCCCGCAGGAATTGCGCCCAGAAAACCCTCAAGCTGCGGCTGAACCTTCGCCCAGTTATCAGCGTCCAGCGTCACGTTAGCGATCATCATGCTGCGATCCAGCAGGATTGCGCGCATCGCTTCCAGCTTTTGCAGTACCGACGGCCAATCTTTTTCCACCGCTTCGGCCAGCCCGCGCAGGAAGTGCAGGTAATTCACCCCGCCCATCTGCTCATCTACCCAGCCATCTTCAGTGAAGTGCGAGCGTAGAAGGGTATGCACCACGATATGCCCGCGCGGGATCAGTTCAGACTCTTTGCCCGCCTTCTCCTCCATCACCATCTGGCGGAAACGTTCAGGGCTATCCAGCTTGACCGTCAGCAGCACATCGCGCAGGATGTTGAACAGCTCGCCAGTTTGCGCCACTGTGCTTTTGCCGCGCAGGAACAGCCACGAGACGGACTGTTTCGATCCCATCACCGACGAATTGAAGATCACTGGATCAATGCCGCCAGTTTCGCGGCCAATGCGCTGCGCCAGTTTGACGAAGTTTTCGCTTTCGGTGCCGATTTCCACCAGCGCGCGGCTGAACAGGCTGACGTAAGGCAGGTATTCCTGCGGCAGGGCGCGCAAATTGAAGCCGATATCCAGATAGGTGATGCCGTTGGTGAACAGGTCGTGATACAGCACCGTTGTGCCTTGTAACGCCAGCTTTTCCAGCGGAATCGTCTTGTTCTGGCGATCTAAATCGTCCAGCGCCAGCACCGGCAGTTTGGCAAGGTTTTCCGGCGAATCGGGCATTTCCTGAAGCTCGCGCAGTTTGAGCGTGTTTTCGACGATGCCTTGCAAATCATCCTGATTCAGGCGCGCGCGTACCGCCTCAAGCCGCGATTTTTCTGCTTCTTCATCGCGTACAAGCGCGCCGTCATCTGGCAGCATGATCACGGTGGTGCGGTGCGGGTTGTCCACAAAATAGCGGCGCACGAGATCGGCAAACACATGCTCGCCCGCATTCAGCCGCGCCTTGATCGAAGCCAGCGGCGCTTCAAAGGCCAGCGGCGAAAGCGGGTCTTGCCCGTAAACCCACGTGCTTAGTGAACCGAGCATCAGCGCCAGCCCGCGCGGGAAGCGGCCTGTATTCTGTTCGCGCAGTTGAAATTCGACGGTGTTGATCGCCGCCTCTACCATATCCATCTCGAAGCCGGTTTCAGCTAACTGCCTGAGCGTATCCAGTATCAGCGCCTCAACCTTGCCAGTATCTTTCAGGTTGACGCCGGTCATGCCGGTGGTGAAGAAGATTTCACGCACATGATCTTCAATCCGGCTGGGCGTCAGGTCTTCGCCCAATCCAGAGTCGATCAGGGCTTTACGCAGCGGCGAAGCGGGCGTGCCTACCAGCATTTCTTCAAGGATACTCAGCCCCATTCTGGCTTCGGCCTCAGTATTTTCGATCAGCAGCCAGCTAACGGCGATTTTGCCCTTTTCTTCTTCGCCCATATTGAAGGGGATTTCGATGCGGCGCGGTTCGCTAAAGCGCGGCTGCGGCTTGATTTCGGCGTTGACCGGCAGAAAGCCAAATTCCTGAATGAAATCATCAATCAGGCGCAGGCGTTCATCAGGGTCATCGTCGCCATAAAACCAGACGCGGGCGTTAGATGGGTGGTAATAGGTTTCGTGGAAGCTCTTAAAATCTTCATACGTCAGATCGGGAATTTTGGCAGGGTTGCCGCCGGAATCCACGCCGTAGATCGTGTCTGGCAGCAGCGATTCCTGAATCGCCGTTGAAAGGTAGTTGTCCGGATCGGAATACGCGCCTTTCATTTCGTTGAACACCACGCCTTTATAGGTCAGCGGATCGCTGGCATTTTCCAGCTCATAATGCCACCCTTCCTGCTGCAAGGTTTCTGGCGTGATCAGCGGGTAGAATACCGAGTCCAGATACACATCAATCAGGTTGTAAAAGTCCTGCGTGTTTTGGCTGGCAACCGGATAGACCGTTTTATCGGGAAAGGTGAAGGCGTTCAAAAAGGTGTTCAAAGAGCCTTTCGCCAATTCGATGAACGGTTCCTTGACCGGATATTTGCGCGAGCCGCACAGCACCGAATGTTCGAGGATATGCGGCAGGCCAGTGGCATCGGCGGGCGGGGTGGTGAAGGCGATGCCGAAAGCCTTGTTTTCTTCCTCATTTTCCATCGAGATCAGTTCAAGGCCGGTGCGGGCATGGCGGAAAATGCGCGCGTGGGTGTTGATCTCTGGAATATCCTGTTCACGCAGCAGCTCAAAACCATGAATGAGGGTCATGCGTTGTCCTTTAACTTTTCAACTGTGTTGAAGCACATGAGGAATATTGTACAACACGCCCGGCGGCTCAAGCGTCGGGCGTGCTGCTGCGCTGTTAGCCCGCATCAAGCGGCGAAAGCCAATACTCGCCGTCCATGCCTTCCGCCGTCCAGCCGGTCACAGTTTCGGTGCTGACGCGCCACCAAACCAGATCGTCTTCGCAAACTGGCCCTTCCAGCACGGTGAATACGCTGCCAGCGGGAATCTGGCCCAGCAGATCGCCTGCGGTTGAAGGCTCTGAACGGACGTTGTTGGCCAGATCATCAGAGACGTAACCCTGAGCGCCTATCGTCAGCCGGGCAGGCATTGAGTCCGGGCAGGTGGATACCCGCGTTGGGATGAATGAACTCAAATCAGGGGCTGCCTCTGGCGGCAAAAGCCCCCATACCGCGCCTGCGCCCCAGACCACTTCGGCAGGCGTATAGGGGTTATCCACTGTGGGTAAGGGCAGCGGACTCTGGCGGCCGGGCGGCGCCCACATGATGGCGCTGTTATCCGCCGTTGGGAAGGCATATAAGGCTGACAGCGAAAGCGCGGGCGGCGTTAGCCTGCCGGCTGTTTCATAGCCGATTGCCACTGGCGGTTGATCGGGGCTGCTGATGTCCAGCCAGCGGTAAAGGATGCCGCCAAAATCCTGCATGATGGGCGTAGCGATGCGGCTGAGCGTATCGGGGATGCTGTAGGTTAGCACGCCAGCCAGCGGCGCGGCATTGCCAGTGGCAGGATCGATCAGCGTCCAACTGTTATTCGACATAGACAGCACCACCTGCCAGCCTTGCTCCGTTTTCACCCAGAAGTATTCCTCAAGGTAGGCTTCGCCTATGGCTTCATAGTTCACGGTGTAGATGGTGTGTAATTCACCGGTGGCCGGATCGAGAATATCGAGCGTATCGTTGACGGGCGTGAGCATCGGGTCTGCGCCAGCGGGCGGCGGGACGAACTGCTGATTGCGAAGCAGAATCCCGGCATCGCTCCAATCCAACGCAACCGTCACGGGGACGCCATACTGCGGCGGAAGCTGCGCGATCTGCGTCGTTTGGCCGCTGGCCAGATCGTAGCGCATGATCGTCATCCTGCCTTCATCCAGATCAGGGTTGCTGAACTGCGTCCATGCGAGCTGCGTGCCATCGGGCGACCACGCTGGCAGGCTGTGCATGGTGTTGCTATCGCCGCCCGCCAGATCAAAAAAGGCGGCATTTTCGGGCTGCCCGCCGACAGTCGTCACTACGCCAGTTTTGAAGATCGCACAACAC
>LMZS01000093.1 GCA_001567085.1 Chloroflexi bacterium OLB15 | reverse complement strand
TATGCCGTAACAATGCCAGCTGCCAGTTTCCAAAGTATACAGCATCACTACGCACATATCTTGTCCTGCATGGCCGAAAATCAGCTTGAGGCTCCTGTTCTGGGGGGTGGCATGGGACGGGACAGGGTTGGGAACCGATGGCACCATCTGGGGCGGCGAATTTTGCTGGTAGATGACAAAACCTATACACGCATCGGGCATCTGCGGCCTTTTCCGCTGCCCGGCGGCGAGGCTGCCGCGCGCGAACCCCGCCGCAGCCTGTTGGGACTACTCTACGCGATGTACGGCGCTGATCTACCCCGTGAGCGCCTGCAATTCACGCCTAAAGAGCTTCAGCTTCTGCTAACCGCGCTAGACAAGGGCATCAACGCGCCCCTCACTTCAAGCATGGGACGGCTGTTTGATGCGGTGGCCGCGCTCGCAGGGATTCGCCAGAGATGCAGTTTTGAAGGGCAGGCTGCAATGGCGCTGGAATTTGCCGCAATGAGCGCCAATACCGACGAATGCTACCCGTTTCAGATTACACCTGTTACTAACGCAAACGGGATCAAAAAGCAGATGATTGAATGGAAGCCGATGCTCGCCGCGATGCTGGCTGAGGTAGACGCCGCCGCTATCAGCACAAAGTTTCACAACACGCTGGCGGCGATCATCGTTCAGATGGCGCAACAGGCTGGCATCCTTAACATCGCACTGTCAGGCGGATGTTTCCAGAACCGCTTGTTATTGGAACTTACCGTCGCCAGATTACGCGCATCCGGCTTTAGGCCTTACTGGCAGCGGCAAATCCCGCCCAACGATGGCGGTATCGCTTTAGGGCAAATTGCGGCGGCATTACGCGAGGGAAACTTATGTGTTTAGCCGTTCCGGGTAAGTTGATCAGCACTTCTGGCGACGGGCTTGAGCGATCCGGCAAAGTCAGCTTTGGCGGCATCATCAAAGAAGTCAGCCTCGCCTATGTTCCCGAAGCGCAGGTTGGCGATTATGTGATTGTTCATGTCGGCTTTGCGCTCAGCACCGTAGACGAAACCGAAGCTCATCGGGTGTTTGAATATCTGGAACAAATGGACGAGTTGGAAGAAATATCCGGACAGCCATGAAATACATTGACGAGTATCGAGACGCTGTATCAGCCCGCCGTTTTGCCCGCGCAATCGCCCGCATAGCCACCCGCGAATGGACGATCATGGAAGTGTGCGGCGGGCAAACCCATGCCATCGTCAAATTTGGCGTGGATGAATTACTGCCGCCTCAAATCACGCTGCTGCACGGGCCGGGCTGCCCGGTATGCGTCACACCTATTGAATTGATAGATAAAGCCGCTGCGCTTGGCGCGCGTTCAGACGTCATTTTCACCTCGTTTGGCGATATGCTGCGCGTTCCCGGCACGCACAGCAATTTGCTGGAAGTGAAGGCGCGCGGCGGCGACGTGCGTATGGTGTATTCGCCGTTGGACGCGCTCAAAATTGCACAGGCCAACCCTGAAAAAGAGGTGGTGTTCTTCGCGGTTGGTTTTGAAACTACCGCTCCGGCAAACGCGATGGCGGTTTATCAGGCGGCGCAGTTAGGCGTCAAAAATTTCAGCATTCTCGTCTCACATGTGCTGGTTCCGCCAGCTATTGAGGCCATTCTCGGTTCGCCCGATAACCGCGTCAACGGCTTTCTGGCTGCCGGGCATGTTTGCGCCGTCGTCGGCTATGAAGAGTATTATCCACTCGCAGATAAATATCGCGTTCCCTTCGTGGTCACAGGTTTTGAGCCAGTAGACATCTTACAAGGCATTTATATGATCGTGCGCCAGTTGGAAAGCGGGCGCGCTGAAGTTGAGAATCAATATTCCCGCTGCGTGCGGCGTGAAGGCAATATTCCCGCGCAGCAAATCACACGTGAAGTGTTCGAGATTGTGCCCCGCAAATGGCGCGGCATCGGCGAAATCCCCTACAGCGGACTCGGATTACGCGAGCCGTATCACACCTTTGACGCTGAACGACGGTTCAATCTCGCAGGTTATGCCGCCGAAGAAAGCGGCGAATGTATCAGCGGCGAAGTGCTGCAAGGCAAATTAAAGCCAAATCAATGCCCGGCCTTTGGCACACGCTGCACCCCTGAACATCCCCTGGGCGCAACGATGGTTTCGTCAGAAGGCGCGTGTGCAGCTTATTACCGCTATCGCCGTTTAGAGGTGGCTCATGGCTGATTTCACCCTCTCCTGCCCCGTTCCCCGTATCACTGATGAAACCGTGCTGATGGCACATGGCAGCGGTGGCCGGGCGATGCACCGCCTGCTGGAAGCTATTTTTATGCCCGCCTTCGCCAACCCCGCGCTGGCATCTGCCCATGATGGCGCAGTGCTCAATATGAACGGTAAGCAGATAGCGTTTTCGACGGATTCCTACGTGGTGCATCCGCTGTTTTTCCCCGGCGGCGATATTGGCACGCTGGCAGTCAACGGCACGGTTAACGATCTGGCGATGTGCGGCGCGCGACCACTCTTTTTGAGCGCCGGATTCATCCTTGAAGAAGGCTTACCGGTTGAGCAGCTTGAGCGCGTGGTGCGCTCGATGCAGGCCGCAGCGACAGCCGCAGGGGTGCAAATCGTGACCGGCGATACCAAAGTGGTGGACAGGGGCAAAGGTGATGGCCTGTTCATCAATACCGCAGGTATCGGCCTGATTGAGCACCCGATCCAGATCGCGCCGCACAGCGTTCGCCCCGGCGACGCGATCATCGTCAACGGCGATCTTGGCAGGCATGGCATGGCGATCATGGCCGTGCGCGAAGGGCTGGCATTTGAAAGCCTGATCGAAAGTGACTGCGCGCCGATTGCTGCCCCTGTACTGGCGCTGCTGGATGCGGGCATTCACGTGCACTGCCTGCGCGATCTGACGCGCGGCGGCCTGGCAAGTGGGCTATGCGAAATCGCAGAAACGGCACATGTGCACATCCAGATTGAAGAAATGGATGTGCCAGTAAGCGAAAATGTACGCGGCGCCTGCGAGATTCTTGGCTTAGACCCGATGTACGTCGCCAATGAAGGGCGCTTCATCGCCTTCATCCCGCCGGACGAAGTTAAGCAAGCGCTCGCCACTCTGGGAGATCAGGCACGCTGTATCGGCCATGTAACCAGCAAAGACGATCATCTAGTCACGCTAAGAAGCATCATCGGCGCAACCCGCATCGTGGATATGCTAAGCGGCGAGCAACTGCCCCGTATCTGCTGAAGCGCCCCTGTACTCCATGCCTGCGCGAGTGGATCGTTCAGCGCGCTGGTCGCCGGCATCAGCGGCTTTGATATGCAGCAATGATGCGATCCATTTCCTGATTCGAAGCCTCATTGACTACGCGGCGCGATTCATCTTCATCGAACCACGCCAATGCGCGGCGGATGCCCTCACGGAACGGGATCACCGCCTGATAATCAGGCACAAACGATTTGATTTTACGGTTATCGAAGATCACAGACCACGCCTTATCACCGATGAGGCCAGCGCCGATATCTGGTGATAGTTGATTGATAAATTCAGACGCTATGTGAACAATATTGGCTTGAACGCCAAGCTCATCAGCGATGATCTGATATATCTGATTCCAGTTCAGCACTTCGTCAGAGGTGATCTGAAATGAATGCCCGATGGCCTGCATATTGCCAACCAGCCCCATAAAGCCTTTGGCGAAGTCTTCTGAATGGGTGAGCACCCAGAGCGACGAGCCATCCCCATGCACGATAACTGGCAATCCTCGTTTCATACGGTCAGCGAGCGTGTAAGGCCCCGCCCCGCTAACGGCTACCGGCAGGTTATGATCATAGGTATGCGATGGGCGAACAATCGTGACCGGAAAGCCTTCCTGCCGGTAGGCCTGAATGAGCCGATCTTCACAAGCAATTTTGCTGCGTGAATACTGCCAGTATGGATTATGCAGCGGCGTTGATTCGGTGATCACGTGGCTGGTGGGCGGCTTCTGGTATACCGATGCCGAACTGATGAAGATAAACTGCCTGACCTTACCGCGAAACAGATTGAGATCGCGCTCAATATCTTCAGGCGTGAAGGCGATCCAATCCACGACAACATCAAAGTGCTGGTTCTCCAAAGCAGAATGCAGGCTTTGCGGATCATGAATATCAGCGATCAGGGTTTGAACGCCGTTCACGCTTGAATCGCGCTTGCCCCGATTCAAGTGATAAAGCTCGATGCCATTAGAAACCGCCAGACGGGTGACCGCTGTGCTGATGGTGCCAGTGCCGCCAATAAACAGAACTTTCATGATGCCCCACCCTTTCAATCACGATTTGCTGCGGGAATTCGATCTTTCATTCAGCCAGCATATCTGGGGCTTCATGGCAGCCCGCGCAGCAGTTGAGGCGGAACGGGGCGCTGAGAAAGCCATGCCTGTTAACTTTCAGCAAATAGCCGACGACAATCTCAAAATAGCACAGATTTTCTGCGTCAAGGTATCCATATTGCCAGCAATGTGATCGCAAATTTGATCCCATTCAGAGCCGGGCAAAAGAGGCAGCGCTCGTCTTACTCCCCGCGCACAGCCCGCGTTTTCCGCATAAACTCATCCACGCGGCGCTCATCTACTTCATTCCAGATATAGCCATCGCGTTTGAAGGCCGTTCCGACAATGGCGCCATCGGCCACTGAAAGCATGGTATCAAGGTTCGACACACGTACACCCGTATTGGCAAAAACTGTGGTGTCAGGAACGGCCTGTTTCACCTGCTTCAAGGTTTCAAACGTAACTTCCGAGCCAGCGGTCAAGCCCGATACACACAGCGCGTCGGGCTGTGCCACAAACACCGTTGATCTGGCGATCTCAACAATATTGCGTTCAGAGAGATATACGGCAGACTCTGGCACAATATTGAAAAACAGCTTCACATTCTGCCCATGAACGTGATGCTGATGGCGAATAACTTCGCCGCAGTTGGTATTCCACAGCCCAAAATCGCTGGCATACACGCCGGTAAATATTTCCCGCACGAACAGCGCCCCAACAGCTACGGCTAAATCAATCGAAGCCGTCGGATCCCAGAGCACATTCACCCCGAATGGCACCCTGATTTCGCCGCGCAGTTCAGCGATCACCCGCGCCATGCAAGCGGTGGTGATCGTCTCCACTTTCGTTAAATAGGGCAAACTGGATTCGTTAGAAAACATCACGGCATCCACGCCGCCATTTTGCAAGGCATGCAAATCTTTTCTTGCCGCCGAGAGCACGCCATCCATGCCCGCTTCAGCGTCATAACCGGGATCGCCCGGCAGCGCTTTAAGATGACACATGGCAATGATCGGCTTCTTCACCTGAAACAACTCATGAATCCAGGACATGCATTTCACCTTCTTGAACAAGATTGGGTAACACTTTGGCAGAAACCTATATTATCGCGGAATGTCAGAAAGAATGTTTTTCAAATTGGCGTTAACGTGCCGCCCGGCAGGTTGAGCGCGGGTTACATGCAGAGGCAGGCAGTATGCGTCATTATTGTTTGAAAGATAACTGGTGGCAAGGGAATATACGCCGCGAGAAGCTAGCGCCTGCTGCCATATAAACAGCAAATATATGAGGGGAAGCAGATATTCGTTCTGTTCCCCTCACTTGTCACCTCATCGGATCATTGATCTGGCGTGGCAAGCCGATCTGGCGGTGGCGATCTTTTCGCCTTGAGACGCCGCCAAAAGCGCTGCGAAGTGCCGACGATGCCGAGCGGAAAGACGATGACCGCGGTGATGAAGATGATGCCCAGTATCAAGCCCCAGATATTCGCCATATTGACGGTCACGCCGCCAACTGTAAATTGGCTATCCCGCAGGAAAATATCCAGCAGGAACAGGCTGGACGAGCCGATAATCGGCCCCCAGAGCGTGCCGATACCGCCGATAATAGTCATCAACAGCGGGTTCACGGTGTAATCAATGCTCAGCAGTTCAGGGCCGACTTTTTTATTCAAGATAACTTGCAGCAAGCCAGCTAATCCCGCCAGCATCGAGGCGACCACAATCGCAAACAGCTTATAGCGCAGCGTGTTGTAGCCGAGCGTTTGCGCGCGATCTTCATTTTCACGAATCGCTTTCAACACCGCGCCTGTCGGTGAATGCACCAGCCGCTTGAGGAACAAAAACGTCAGTACAAACAGAGCGAGCGCGATGTAATAGAAATTCAGGCGGCTTTGCGAAGGATCAATCCATGTGGGCAATTCGCTGATGGCGAAACCATCTTCCGCGCGGGTCAACTGCCAGCGACTGACGAAGATGAAGAACATTTCGGCAACCGCCAGCGTAAAGATAGCAAAATACACCCCTTTTAGGCGTAAGGTTGCGGCGCCAATTAACAAGCCCATCAAGCCACAAAAGAGGATGGCAAGCCCGATACCGAGCGCCAACGCCAGCGATGTATCAATAGCGACATATTCAAGGCATAAACCAAGAATATAGCCTGCCGAGCCAAAAAACAGGGCATGACCGAAAGAGATCACCCCAGTAAAGCCAAACAGCAGGTTATAGCTCATGGTGAGAATGCCAAGAATGAAAATCTCGATCAACACTGACTGCCAACGCACCGAAGCGCCGCGCATAATGAATCTTTCACCGCGTACTTCGCCATACGGGCTGCTATCGGTCAAAAGCCCGACAATGAAAGGAAAGGCGATCAAAAAAACAAGCGCCAGCAGCGGAATCCCATTATCTTTGAGCCATGTGCCCCATTGAGCGCTGTTCGTGGTTTTAAGTGTGCCAGTGGCGTTCATCGTGAACTCCCGAAAAGGCCGCTTGGGCGCAGCAGCAGCACCAGTACCAGCAGCAGCATCGGCGCAATACTGGAAAGAACTGCCAGATTCGTGCCGATAGTTAAGTTCTGAGCCACAGAAAGGGTAAGGCCGACCGAGAATGCTGGCGACAGCGGTGCCGCCATAGCTGCCCATGCCGCCTAACACCACCACCGCCACCGCTTGCAGCAAAAAGGCATTGCCGAGCGTGACCGATGCGCCTAAGAACGGCGCGGCAATTGCCCCGCCCAGCGCCGCCACCGCGCATCCCAGCGTAAACACCAGCGTGAAGATCATCTTAATATTGATGCCTAAGGCCTGCACCATCTCGCGATCTTCAACGCCAGCCCGGATGATGATGCCGGTACGGGTGCGTTGCAGCAGCAAGCCGATCACGATGATCAGGGCAAAACCCGCGCCGACCACAAAAAGGCGGTAGGTACTAAAGCGCTGGCCGAAAAGCTCGAAAAAGCCTTCGCGAATGCCGAACATCTCAGTCCAGCTATACGGCGTGGTCGTCCAGATGGCCTTCACCACTTCGATCAGCACCAGCGAAAACCCGAAAGTGAGCACCAACTGGAAAATTGGTCGGGAATACAAGGGGCGCAGCAAGCCGCGTTCCAGCAGCAAGCCAAGCCCCGCCCCAACAGCAATCGCGCCCAGAATAGCGACGATGAACCGCAAATTAGGATCGGGGATGGCCGCAGTCAGGTCAACTAGCCCGCCTGCATGCTGGAGGTCATAAGCGACATACGCCCCGATCATGAAATAGGCACCTTGCGCCAGATTCAGCACGTCCATCAACCCAAAAACGATAGACAGGCCGGAAGCAACCAGAAACAGCAGCATGCCTTGGAACAGGCCGGAAAGGATGGTGATGCCGAAACTGCCGAGGCTGTTAGCGCCTAACAGGGCGAGAGTGATCAGCGCAGCGAACAAAACCGCAACCGTTATCCAAGAATTACGAAAAGACCTCATGCCACCCCCAGATAACGTTGGATAAGCGCCTCGTTATGCACCAAATCGCTCATCAGCCCCTGCGCCGGGCTGCGCCCTTCTTCGATGATCACATAATGCTGTGCAAGCTTGCTGGCAACCCGGAAGTTTTGCTCAACGAGAAGCACCGAAACATCTGCTGACAGGCGCTCAATGGCACGGATCATGTGCTCGATGATCACCGGCGCTAAGCCTTCGCTCGGTTCGTCAATCAACAGCAGGCGGTTATCAGGCACTAAGGCGCGCGCTACTGCCAGCATCTGCTGCTGCCCGCCGGAGAGGCTGCCGCCGGGAAGCGTGATTAACCGTTTGAGATCGGGAAAAAGCTCAAAAATAAAATCGCTTTTACGCGCCAGATCGCCGCGTTTACGCTCGGCAATCTGCAAATTTTCGTATACGGTCAGTTCTCTAAAGATGGCGCGGTGTTCAGGCACAAAGCCAATGCCCATCTGCGCAATCGCGTTTGAGCTTTTGCCGTTCACCTTCGTGCCATTAAAAATGATGCTGCCTTCGCTGGGTGGAGTAATGCCTATGATGCTTCGCAGCGTTGTGGTTTTGCCCGCGCCATTTCTGCCAAGCAGCACGGTAATCGCACCGGTGGGCACGTTCACCGACACGCCCTCTAATATATGGAAGCCGCCGATGAAGGTATGGATGCCGTTTACCTCAAGAATGTTGTCGCTCATGCGCTGCCCACGCCCGGCAAATCGTAAAGTTCACCTAAATACACTTCCTGAACCACCTTGTTGGATGAAATTTCCAGCGGCGTACCTTCTGCCAGAAGCTGCCCGTGATGCATGACGGTGATCTTGTCAGAAATGCTCATCACCACCGACATATTGTGCTCAACCATCACGATAGTTTTGCCGCCTTGCTGGCGGATGTTGTCAATAACATGCATCAGTTCCGGCACCTGCTCTGAGGCCATGCCAGCGGTGGGTTCGTCCAGCAGCATGATTTCAGGATCGGGCGCGAGGATCATCGCCAGTTCAAGTTTGCGCTTGCCGCCGTGTGGCAAAGCGCTGGCAAGTTGATAGGCAGCGCTGCTTAAGCCGGTGATCTCTAAAACGGCGGCGGCGCGCTGCTCATAATGGCGAAAAGAGGATGTGCGGCGTAAAAAGCGGAAGCTATCGTGACCGTGCGCCTGCGCCGCAAGACGCGCGTTCTCGAAAACAGTCAAATTCGGAAAAATATTGGTGATCTGGAATGAGCGCCCGATGCCCATCTGCGCGCGTTGGAACACCGGCACCTTGCTAATATCCTGCCCTTTATAGATCACGCTGCCGCTGGTCGGTTTATAGCGCCCGCTGAGCAGGTTAAAAAGCGTGGTCTTGCCAGCGCCGTTAGGGCCGATGATCGAATGCATCGCCCCGGCGGAAACGCCAAAGCTGACATCCTCTACAGCGACCAGCCCGCCAAAGGCTTTGCGCAGCCCGCGCGCTTCAAGAATGGGTTCGGTCATAAATAAATAATCTCTGCAAACGGTTCAGTTGGTCTGTATGGCATCGTAGGGGCAAGGCATGCCTTACCCCTACTTAAATTACTTCGCTCTACCCTTCCATACGGGGGGGTGGAACTAACAAATTTCTCTACTGCTCACCCATCGCCGCGACTTCGGCGTTGAATTCTTCATCCATCGGAACACGTTCAGCGGCTACCGCTTCCGGCAGCAGAATCGGCGGGATGATCTGGTAGGCGGGCACTTCGGCCAGCAGTTCATAGAACAGTTGATCCGGATCATCGAGGTTATCCAGGCGAGCGATGTACATGGGCACCAGCGTTTGATGATCGGACGGGCGAATCGCGTAAGTACCCTTCGGCCCTTCAAAGATCATGCCTTCCAGAACCGGAATCACCGTTTCGGGCAGCGTGTCTCCCGCTGTTTCGCTGAATGCGCTGACCATCGCCTGAGCGGTGGCGAAGCTGCATTCGGTGAAGAGATCGGGATTCTCATCATAGAGGGCGCGGCTCTGTTCAACCATCCAGTCGTTGATTTCGTTATCCGGGAACGAGTAGTGATACACGATCCACGAAATGTTACCGATATTGCTGGGGTCGCTTAGGGCAACGATGTCATTAGAGTTGAAGGCGGCAACCACTGCCATCTGATCCTGCACGCCCAGTTCGGAGATTTGCTGGAACAGAGTCACCGAACCGTCACCAGCCCAGATCGGCAGCACAGCATCTGCGCCGCTATCCAGAACCTGCTGCAAATACTGGGTGAAGTCGGTGGTTTCCAGCGGCGCGTAGATTGGCTCGCTCACAAATTCGATGCCAGCGCTGGCAAGCACACCAGCAGCAGCGGCACTGGCGCGGCCAAAGTCGTTATCAATCGCCAGAATGACGAACTTGTTGCCCAATTCAGCGGTGGCATAAGGCGCAAACGCTAAAAAGTCCTGGAAGGTGTTACGGCAAATACGGAACGTATTCGGATTCCAGTTTGCGCCGGTGATGGCCGGGGATGCCGCCGGAGCAGCAAACAGCAGCACATCGCTATCCAAAGCCACCTGCTGCACGCCGGTCATCACGCCGGAGCTTGGCGCGCCTACCAGCACTTCTACGCCTTCCTGCTCGATCAATTCGCGCGCTGTGTGGCGGCGGTATCGGCATTGCTGGCGTTATCGCGCACGATCACTTCAACAGGGCGACCGGCAATTTGCACAGCGGCCAGCGCTTCATCAACACTGGCATATTCAGCGGGATCAACGCCTGTGGCATACAGCAGCCCAAGTTTGAACCCGTGTTCCAGTTCATAACCATAAATGGTGAGCGGGCCAGATTGATCAACCAGAAGGCCGATGCGCAGCGGCTCGCCCTCTTGCGCCGAAACGACGGAAACTGCTCCCATGGCGACGACCGCCAAAACTACGAGCAACAACATCACCTTACGTAACATCTTGTTCCTCTCCTCTTAAATCTATGTATGTATACACCAGCGAAAGCGGCTCACGTCGTTGCCGGCGCGATAACCACTGCTTCACCCTCAAGAACCAGCACCCCATCGCCGTTAACGACCGTGGTGCTGAACGTGGCAATCCGTTTGTCTTCACGGTAATTTGTGAGTTCAACGGTTGCCGTAATTGTGTCGCCGATGAACACCGGCGCTTTGAAACGCACGCTCTGACTCAGGTAAATCGTGCCTAAACCGGGTAAATCGTTGCCGAGAATGGCCGAAATCACGCTGGTGGTGAGCATGCCGTGTGCAATACGCCGCTTGAAAATAGTTGCTGCGGCGTAGTCTTCATCGAGATGCACCGAGTTATCGTCTCCAGAAACCTGCGCGAACAGGCGGACATCTTCATCGGTGATTGTGCGGGTACGGCTGGCTTTGTCGCCAATCGTCAAGGTCATATCTGTCGCTCCGCCTGATTTTCAGATTCGCCCAGAAGTGTGCGTTTAAGAATTTTGCCAGCGGCGGAGATCGGTAGTTCGGCGCGAAATTCGATGTGACGCGGCACTTTATAGCCGGCAAGGTGATGCTGCATGTGCGCGCGCAACTCGTCTTCGCTAAGGGTGTAACCGGAGCGCACAACCACGAAGGCTTTACCGATTTCGCCCCATTTGCTATCGGGAATACCGATAACCGCGCACATTTCAACAGCCGGATGCTTGTAAATCACATGCTCAATCTCAGTCGGGTAGATGTTTTCGCCGCCGCTGATGAACATGTCCTTTTTGCGGTCTACGATGGTGTAATACTGCTGCTCATCCATCATGGCGAGATCGCCCGTATGGAACCACCCATCGGCATCTACCGCTGCTGCGCTGGCTGCCGGATCATTGAAATAGCCGGAACAGCGCGAAGGGCCGCGCAGCACCAGCTCGCCAATCTGACCCGGCGGAAGTGGCTGATTCTCAGCATCAACAATACGCGCATCAACGAAGAAATTCGGGCGACCAATGCTGCCCGCCTTGCGAATCGAATCTTCTGGAGCCAGCGCAAATACGCCGGGGCCGAACTCAGACATGCCGAACCCCTGTTTGAACACCACCCCCTTTTCACGCAAAAACTGTTCAACTAACGGTACAGGGAGCGGCGCGCCACCGCTGGTGCAAAAGCGCAAGTTGCTTAGGTCAGCATCTGCCCAACCCTGCGCTGAAGTCATCATCTGATAGGTAGTAGGAACGCCGGCATATACAGTTGCGGCGTAGTCTTCCAGCAGTTTCAAGACCTGCTCAGGATCAAATTTACGCACCAGCACCACCGTGCCACCCAAAATCAGCAGCGGCGTGGTGTAGACCAGCAGGCCACCCGTGTGAAATAACGGGAATGTGTTGACCGTAATATCGCCGTGCTGGAGATCGTGGATGATGGTGTTGAGCGTGTTCCAGGCGATCATGCGGTGGCTGATCTGCGCGCCTTTGGGCATTCCGCTGGTGCCGCCGGTGAAGATCAAGCAGGCAATATCTTCTTCTGTGACCGACTCATTTACGACCGGTACGGGTACCGAGTCATTGAGCGTTTTCTCAAAATAGCGACTGCCAGGGATGCCATCCCCTTCGATATGTAACAGGTGTTCGATCACACCGGTTTCAGCGGTGATTTGCGAAACAGCCGATTTGAACTCGTCAGAGTAAATCAATACGCGTGGCTGTGTGCGCTCGATCAGGTCTACCAGTTCGCGCCAGTGCAGCCGCCAGTTCAAGCCCACCATGATCGCGCCAACTTTGCCGCAAGCAAAGAACGTGTCCAGAAATTCAACGCCATTGTGCGCGAGGATGGCAACACGGTCACCCTTGACCAATCCGGCGCCGTTTTGCAGATAGTTGGCAAGGCGGTTGGCACGCGCGTTCAATTCGCTATAAGTAAAAGCGCGATGCGGCGTTTTACCCGCATCTACTACCGCCTGATGATCAGGCGTATACAGGGCGCGCCGCCCCAAATAATCCCCTACATACATCGCTTTTTGCCCCGTCTTAAAAACCAACCGCGCATCCTGATCACACCAATTTGATAGAGGTTGGCGATTTCATGACGCTCAAGACTACATCGGTTTCGACCCGCGTAACCCCTGTTGTGGTCATCAGCTGATCTTTGACCAACTGATCCAGCGTGCGGTGATCGGCCACCAGCACCTTAAGCAGCACATCGTAGCTGCCTGCGGTGTGATAGCACTCCACCACTTCGGCCAGCTGTGCGATGCGCTCTTGCAAACTATCCAGCAGCTCACGGCTGTGCGGGTGCAGCGTCAGGCGGATGAAGCACAGCAGGTGGTAGCCCGCCATCTCCTGATCGATCTCCACCGTATAGCCCCGGATTAAGCCTGCGCGCTCCATACGCTTGATGCGCTGGTAAACCGCAGGCGGCGAAAGATGAATCTTCCGCCCCAAATCCGCAACCGTGATTCGCCCGTTGATCTGCAACTCCTCTAAAATCGCGCGGTCAAGCTGGTCAAACTCGCCCGTAAATACTGAATTAGCCATCGGTCTTCAATGTCCGTCGCTACTCATGAGACGACGTTTAGATTAGCACAGCGCCAGCTTTCTCCCTAAATCCTTCTCGCTGAGGAAAAAGGCTTCGTTACCGCTTGCTCAACTGCGCGTGGAACAGGCGATTAAATTCTTCGGGCTTTTCCAGATAGGGCGTATGCCCACATTCTGCAAAGACCACTTCTTCAAACGCGCCACCGTTGGCTTGATAGGCTTCCAACACCGCGCGGGTCTGGCCGATCATCGGTTGTGAGGGATAAACATCGGCGCCCGGCCAACCGGGAACTGCGCCAAGCGCGCCGAGAGTGCCCAGATCGAAAAGTGAGTTATCGCTCACGATCTGGTCATCGGCGCCATATATCCATAGCACCGGGGGCTTGTTGGCGATGCGATTCAGCTGCGACACATCCCCTGCATACAGCGGCGAAAGTGCGTTAGCCGGACCAAATTTACCAGGCGCGACCATCGGCCAGTTGGCAGAAGGCACAAAATCGCCGGGGTATTCCTGTGGGCCAACATGTTCAGAAAGCAATCCAGATAACAGTTCTTCCTCACGCGCAGGCTTGAAAGGCGGCTTCCAGTAGAAGGTATTCATGACCACACGCGGCGAAGCCTGCGGGTTATCTGAGCCGCGATCCCCTGCCGCCATCAACTGGGTGAAGGCAGCGTTCACGGTGCCGCCACCGCTGCCCGCGCCATCAGGGTTACAGAGTTCGCCGCTCAAGCCTTTGCTGCCGCCAAATCCATACGGAGAACCCGGAGCCGCCAGCGTAACCGTCAAGATGCGTTCACTGTGATCCATCAGGAAGCGGAAGAGGACTGCGCCGCCCAGCGAATGACCGATGACATGCGCTTTGGCGATACCCAGCGTATCCAGCAGCGCCGCAAGGTCGTCACTAAAATCACCCATACCGCGCGTAGCATCAATTTTTACGCTGCGGTCAGCATCGCCATAGCCGCGCTGATCCGGCGCGATACCGCGATAGCCGGCGGGCAAAGCCAGCATTGTTTCTTCCCAATAAGTGGCATTCGAGGCATTGCCATGCACAAACAGCACCGGAACGCCATCAGCAGCGCCGCTGAACAGCACCCGCGTGGTCAGACGCGGCGTAGTGATAGTTTGAGCAGTGATGCCGGGTAAAGTCGGGATAGACATCAGGTATTCTCCACTGGTTTAGAGGTTGCAAATCGGACTTTCAATTCACGCTTCAATACTTTTCCGGCAGCGTTGCGCGGCAGGGCTTCAATCACCGCCACCGCCTTAGGGACTTTGAAGCGGGCGACGCGCTGCTGGCAGTAGGCGATGACATCGGCAGATTCCACTGTGCAACCTTCTTTGAGCACCAGTATCGCCAAACCACTTTCGCCCCAGCGGTCATCCGGCACGCCGATCACCGCTGCTTCGGCCACACCTTCAATCTGGTAAAGCACCTGTTCAATTTCAGCGGGGTACACATTTTCACCGCCGCTGATGTACATATCCTTGTAACGGTCAACGATGTAAATGCTGCCCTCATCATCCACAGTGCCCGCGTCACCAGAATGCAACCAGCGCGCGCCTTCGCTATCTATCGTGAAGCTGTCAATATTCGCATCAGGGCGCTGCCAGTAGCCGGGGGTGATATTCGGGCCAGAGATCACCACCTCACCCACTTCGCCGGGGTCAACATCGCTGAAATCTTCGCGCACGACGCGCACACGTGTGTGCTGGAGCGGTTTCCCAACACTGGTAGGCTTCTCCAGCGCGCGGCGCTTATCAATCAGGAATACAGTCGGGCTGGTTTCGGTCATGCCAAAACCTAATTGGATCACAATGCCGCGCTTCGCATATTTTTCCAGCACAGCCACCGGCATCGGGGCGCCGCCACAGCCCCACGACTGCACGCGGCTGAAATCAGCCGTATCAAACCCCGGATGCTGGCTCATGAACAAATAGATCGAAGGCACGCCGAACATGTGCGTTACGCCCAACCCCGGATCGCTCAGGGTTTGAACGGCTAGCGCGGCATCAAACTGGCGGGCGATAATGCTGGTGCCGCCTAAATGCAGCAGCGGATTGGCATACAGGTTCAGCCCGCCAATGTGGAAAGTGGGCAGCACACAGTAAAACACGCTGTTATGGCTCAGCCCCGTAGGCGTGGTGATATTGATCGCGTTCCACAGCATCATGCCGTAGGTGATCAGCACTCCTTTGGGGTGGCCTGTCGTGCCAGCGGTGTACATGATCATCATCGGGTCATCATGGGTGAAACGCGCGTCCATGTGCGCCCGCAGCGCGGTTGAAAGTACGGCATCCTCGTAGGCAGGCGCGCTATCTACAGACGCAGCCCCGAAATCCAGCCGCAGGGTGTGTGGAATGTTGGCAATCAGTTCAGGAATGCGATTCGCAAATTCGGCATCATAGACCAGCCCGATAGGCGCGGCATCGTTGAGAATGAATTGCAGCTCAGGGGAAGCTAAGCGCCAGTTCAGGGGGAGCATCATCGCCCCCAGCTTCATGCACGCCCATTGAAATTCAAAATATTCAGCGGAATTCTTCGCCAGAATCGCGATGCGATCCCCTTTGCGCGCCCCCCACTCGCTTTGCAGGTAGCCAGCCAGCCGTGCGGCGCGATCGTTCAGTTCGCCATAGGTAAACTGCCGCCCTGTATGCTGATCAATTAAAGCCAGCTTATCAGGCGTCCTATCGGCATGAAAGGCGATCCAATCTGAAGCAACAATACTCACAAAAAACCCTTTATAAGTTCAGCTATTTGCTCATTTGGGGTGAGGCTATGCCTCATCCCTACAATGCGCCAGACTAGCCCCAGCGCAAGGCCACCGCGCTCCACGTATAGCCCGTGCCCGCGCCTGCCAAAACGACCAGATCGCCCGGTTTGATCTTGCCTTCAGCAAGACCTAATTGCAGCGTCAGCACCTGATCTACACTTTGAATGTGGCCGTAATGATCAAGGTAGACCGACTGCTCTGGCGTCAGGCCGATGCTTTCCAGAATCTGTAAGTAAAACGAGCGTTTCATATGGGTGATGCCGAGAAAAGCCACGTCATCAAGCGACGCGCCAGATTGTTCAACGGCTTCGATGATCACGCGCACAAAATTAGGCAGCGATACGTCGCCTAAACGTTCAGCCATATAGTCGGGATCGGTAACATCCAGCCGCCCTAGCACTTCGCCAATAACAGCCGATTCGCCAGCAGCAACGGCGTTTTCCGTGAGTACCACAGCTTCAGAGAGGCTGCCATCGGTATAAGCTGACGCGCCAAGAATCAAATTTTTGGTGGCGTCACGCTGAAGCAGCATCGCCCCACCGCCAGCGCCAAAGTTGAACATGAAGCGTGAGCGCTCGTTACGCAGGTTGATCAGATCATTTTCACGACTGCCCGCCGCCAGCATCACATATTTCAGGCGGCTATCGGCCAGCATCAACGCGCGGGCGGTATGCAGGGCAATCGGCGCACCGGCACACAGCGCATACATCTCGAAGGCATAAGCATTGTTCGCGCCGATGTTGTGCATGATTTTAGAAGCAGCGTTCCAAACCAGATGATCTTTGTGTTCGCTGCCGTGAGAGATGACAAGGTTGACTTGTGAGGGGCTAACGCCAGACATCGCCAATGCGTGCCGCGCCGCTTCAGAAGCCATGCGCGTGACCGTATCTTCATCCGCAGCAATATGGCGCTGAACAATACCCATCTTCTCGCGCAGGACAGGTTCAGGAATATCCGTCAATGCGGCGAGAGCGGCTGAAGTTTGAATTTGTTGTGGAAAATAAGTGCCAAAACCAGCAAGTCCAACAGTGTTATTCATGTAAATCAAATTTTTTCTAAGCAATATGCCGTTTTTAATTATGGGCGCAGGCAGGCATCCAGCAATTGGATCAAACGAATCTAAAATCGGGGGTTAAAAACGCAAACGATTCGTTGCAGGGCAAACGTTGAGATATGGGACGCACGTTGACAGGAAGGGACAAGCGTATTAGGGGGTATCGCTATGTGCTTCAGTTATCGTGCGTCTGTCAAATCGTTTGGGATCAGGCGGCGTTTTTAACAGAATGAAGTTCAAACTACGCGCGTCCATTGCATAAGATCACCAGTGTAGTGAATAACCTATACGGGACGCGCTATGTCTGTATTCCGCCAAAGAATTAGCTCGCGTGGGGCTTTGAACTCAGGCGTAATCCTTCTCGACTAAGTCGGCGTTAATCCCGTAAGCTGCTGCCGCCCCCTGCGCAACCGCAATAGCGACGCTTCGTATCGGCGAAGACATGTCACCTGCCGCGTATACACCCCCCTGATTGGTTCGTCCACGCGCATCTACCTTCACCAGATTCTGATCGTTCATTTCGCATCCCAATTCTGAAGCAAATGAAGTTCTTTGCGTGGACTTTGGGCGAATAAACAAGGCATTACAACTTAAAGCTGTGCCATCGTCAAACCGAATTGTGTGCAGCTGGCCGCCTTCGCCCTCCAAGACCGAGATGGGCTGCTCAACAATTTGAATCCCGTTCCGCGTAAGCCTCTCTCGCTGAGCGGTGGATAGATTCCAGCTACGTGCAGCACAAACGGTCAGGGTGTCCGTCCAATTGCGCAGCATGATCGCCAGATGCAGCGCAGTATCGTCCTCACCATACACTGCAATCACCCGGCCACGAACTTCATATCCATCGCAATAGGGGCAGTGAAACACACTTTTTCCCCAAAGGTCTTTGATGCCTTTCAGCACAGGCAGCTCGTCAATTAAGCCAGTAGCAAGCAAAACTGTCCGCGCCTGTAATTTAGAGCCATCGGAACTGGTGATTTCAAACCCGGCATCAATGCGTTCTATATGCTGCGCCACCGCCGTTTTGAGCGTGACGCTTGGGTAACGCTGAAGTTGTTCGCGCGCGATCTGCAGAAGCTCAGCGGGGAGAATGCCATCACGGGTGATAAAGCCATGTGACGCATGTGAAAAACGGTTACAGGGCTTCTGATCATCAATGACGACAACGTTTCTCAACGATCTACCTAACACAAGCGCGGCGCTTAATCCAGCACTGCTGCCGCCAACAATCACTGTATCTAACATCCGAAATCCCTTCATTGATACGCTGTATCATATAGATTCTTCATTATGCTACGTCTTACCTCTTGCATAAAAACATACGCAGCGCCCCTGAAATCGGGACTGCTGCGTATGCCCTATCAGCTTGCCAGTAAACCGCCTATCTAGCGATTACTCTGGGGCTGCACACGAATGATCACATTTCCCTTTTTGCGCCCCATATCCACGTAACGATGCGCCTCAACAATTTGTTCCAGCGGATAGCAGCGATCAATCACGGGTTTGAGTTTTCCTGCAGTGACCAGATCGTTCAGGCACAACAGGTCTTCGGCTTTGGGCGTTGCTGTCCCACCAATCAACACCTTGCCTGTTCTCATGGCAGCCCATCGCATCTGAAGCAAAAATGCCGGGCTGCCTGCCGATTGAAGATAGCTACCCCCTTGTTTAAGCAGGTTCAGGCAATCTGTGATTGAAGTCTTGCCCACAGTATCGTAGATGATGTCAAAAGTCTGGCCGCTGCGGGTAAAATCCTCTTTCGTGTAATCAATCACCCGATCCGCGCCCAGAGATTTCACCAATTCAAGGTTCTGCGTGCTGCATACGGCGGTCACGTTAGCACCAAAGGCTTTAGCAATCTGAACCGCAGCCGTCCCAACGCTGCCCGACGCGCCGTAAATCAGCACTTGCTGGCCGCTGGCGATATTCCCCTTTTTCAGAAAAAATAGCGCCGTCACACCGCCAAAAGGGATAGCAGCGGCTTCCTCATACGTAAGCGTAGAGGGCTTTACTGCCAGTGCGCTTGATTCCGGGATACAGGTGTATTCAGCATACGCGCTCAACTGCGTGATGTGATAGGCATAAACCTGATCACCCGGACGAAATCGCGTGACGCCCTTCCCCGCCGCCACTACCTCCCCTGCGACCACCATGCCAGGGATAGCCTTTCGGGGTTTAGTTAGCCCAAGCGTGAGCCGGGCAGGTATCCAGAGTGAACGTGGTACCGTGAAACTTCGCACTCTAAAGTCCCCCGCAGTCACTGTTGTGGCAACTACTTTGACCAGAATTTCATTTTCCTTGGGCGTGGGTTTATCCACATCCCTAAGCTCTAGAACATCGGGTGCGCCGTACCCGGTTGCGATAACTGCTTTCATTTGAGAATCCTCCTTGTATCAGGTGTTATGCTGTCATTTAGCGAGTGAAATATGACTGGGAGCCAGCGGATCATTTTCGCTTCGCTAGCTCTTGCCAACCGCGCCTATACTGCGCGCCTCATTTCGGATGCCGCCCTTACCGGGTATGAAGCGACTGAAGTAGTCCTAAAGCCCTTCCCGATCAACCAGAGAGCAAGCGACACTTCCCAGGCGAAAATCGGTATGACGGCAATCGCCATCCAGTCAGGCATCTGCTCAAAGTGACCGAACATCCTGACAACGGTATAGGCGAAGATCACGGGGCCGCCAACCAACCCTAGCACCGGGATAAACCGGGGCACGAGGCGGGACTTGAACATCAGGTAAGCCATCAGCACGGTGTTCACACCGCACACCAACCCCGGGCCGAGCAGAGCTGTTTCGTTATAGAAAGCGACAAGGGAATGGCTTACAGTCATTAGGGTTTCTGGATCAGCGATAGCAGTTTCCGCCACATACTGCCGCATAGTTACAACGACAAGAAGGGGAACGACGCCAACAGCGATAATGCCAGCTTCCAGAATCCGAAGGCCTACATAACCCAGCGCGATGCCTTCGCCCCACTGCTTAACCACAGGATGCAGCGCAACGGCGGTGCCAGCAATCGCGAGCGTCAGCACGATATCGAAGATCGCCCCCAGTATGACCAGCGCATCAGCGCCAGCGCCAAGCACATAATTAGCATTGTTCAATATGGGGCTGTACAGGATGACTGCGCCAATTGAGGTAACGTGGGTAATGAGATACAGCGTGCCCGCAGCTATGGCGATATTTCTCAGCGATGATTCGGACATGGCACTTTGCCAGTTAGGGTTCATATTAGTCTCCTTAAGTTGCGATATGTTTGGGTTGCCGCCGGTTGCAGCTATGTTGAATTGATTACTGATAGTGCCGATCAAGCGTTGTCCTCCGGCGCATCGGCCCTATCCAACGGGATGACTGAGATCAAGGACAAGCCCAAATCACGCACCCTTCTAAGCAGCCCGAGCAGCGCCGCCTGATCAACCACCATGCCGGTTAACAGCGTGGTGCCATCGTTTTCCTGCGTGATGCTCATTCCTTCAAACCAATCTGCCCATCGGTCATCCAGATGCCCCTTGATACGAATACCGTAACGTTCCGGCTCATCACGCCTCTTGCCCGCCCCGCTTATTTCACCCATAGTGCGCCTCGTGCATACACCTCCTCTTGCTTCCATTCCGCGTTATTGCGAATGGCGTTGTCTTGAAGTCGAAGATATGCAGAAATGTGGTGAGCGGTCATCACCAGATGTGGTGATTGATGTGGTGATTCACAAATGTGGTCAGGTTGATTTAGGGGGAAATTTCGGCATTACGTTGATAACGCCGCAGGGTAAATGAAAATTGGCTATAACAGGCCGAGTTCTTCGGCCCGGTGAACGGCCGCCCGACGGTTATTCACGCCAAGCTTATCGTAAATATTCTTAGTGTGGGTTCGAAGTGTGTTGAGGGACACCACAAGCTCGCGGGCAATTTCGGGGCCGCTCAAGTCAGTTCCCAACAGCCGCAGTACATCTTGTTCCCGATCGCTCAAAGGCTCGCTTAACCCCTGTTTGCGGGGCTGGCTGACCCCAGGCTTGCCAAAAGCTGCTAAAAGCTGCTGAACATAATCTGACTCGCCGCCTCGCTTCGCCATGTGTTCCAGAAGGCTCAACATGGGAGCACCCTCATCCACAAACATGCGCACATACGCTTCCGGCGCGGCCAGTTTTAGAGCGCGTTCCAGCGGCACAAGCGCGGTCGGAATGTCACCTTGCAACTGGTGAACAAGCGCCTGAAGTATCAAAATTTCGATGCTGCTTCCCGTCCTTTCGCCTGCTTCTGCCGCCTGTAGCAGGCGCTTCAGGTAAAAGGTTATCTCGCGAACAGATTGCTCACTGCTAACCTGACAGCGAGCTAAAAGAATCCTCGCAAGGGTAATATGCTCAAACTCATGCAAGTAATTGAATTCATCCTCAATAGATACCCCATGCTCATGCGCCCATGCGAGGGCTTCATCCAGCCTTCCCTGCCTGACCAAAACGCGCGCCTTTGCGGCTGCGACAGGCCGCACATTGGGATAAAAATCGCCCACATATAAGCGTTCTGCTTCACCTAAAAGCTCAAGCGCGCCATCCAGATCGCCTTCTGCCTCCAATATCCGCGCCATCACCACGCGCCAACGGTACGGATTTTGCGGAAACTCAGTATGTTCCCCCTGCTCTTTGCTTCTTTGCAGGTAATGTCTGGCAGCATTCAGGTCGCCGTACTCACGTTGAAGATCAGCTATGCCAACCTGCATATCTGCCGTGCCGCGCATGGTAGGCGAGCTGTAGTCCACTGCAAGCTGCAATGAACGTTCATAAACACGCATCGCATCACGCAAGCGCCCTTGTGCTATCCGTATGTCTGCCAGCGCCAGAACGCCACCGACAGTGTCGGTAATATTCCCGGCAAGCTGCAACTGCGCCATGCCGTCTGCATAAGACTGATATGCCGCCTCAAGTTGTCCACTCGTCCAGAAAGCAAGCCCCATCAGGCTTTTTGCCGCGCCTCGCAGTAGATGATCATCTTCAGGGGCTATTTCAAGAACTTGCTGAGCATAGCTCACCGTATCCGCTATATTTCCCAACGCAGTTGCATATCCAGAGCGATACAGAGCAACCCAACCCGGCAGGCGATGGAGTTCGTCCTGGTTCATGATTACCAGTTCAGCCGAATCAGATACGTTTGCTGTACTAGTGCCTGCTATTACATCCAACCAGCGTTCAGCATCGCGTAATCGCGCTTCCACGCCATCAACCAGCCCGCTCGACAGTAACGCCCCAACGTATTCAATGCTGAGAATAGGCCGGTTGCGGAAAATTTCTTCAGGGAGCGCCTTCAGCCACCCAAGTAATGTAGCTTCCTGGCGACTCTGGCGCGTGGCCGGCGCTGCCCGTTCGATCAGTCCGGATGCACGCTCGAAGTGTTCGGCAGCAAGCGCATGGCGAATCGCCTCAGAAGGCAGATGATTCTGCTCGTACCAAACGCTTGCACGATCATGCAGCGTTTTCACTTGGCCGGGCTGCTCAGCCAGCAAATGCGCGGCAAGCACGTCTGCAAAGAGATGGTGATAACGATACCAACGGCGCTTTTCGTCTAGCGGCACAACAAAGAAATTACCCCGTTCCAGCGCCGCCAACTGCTTTTCTCCGCCCGCCTGTCCTGTAACGGCATCGCACAGCGCGCCGGTTAACTTATCTAGAATCGCGGTCTGCAATAGAAAACTCCGCGTCTGCGCGGGTTGGCGCTGCAACACCTCTTCAACAAGGTAATCCAGGATATAACGGTTATTTCCAGCGAACGCCTGCACAAACGGCGAGATATCATCACGCCCACGCATCGAAAGGGCGGCCAGTTGCAAACCAGCGATCCAACCTTCGGTGCGGCTTTCCAGAGCAGCGACATCTTCCGCTGAGAGATCAAGATTCATAACCTGTCCGAGAAATTCGGCAGCTTCCGCAGGGGTGAAGCGCAGATCAGCGGCGCGCAGCTCGGTTAATTGATCGCGAACACGTAAGCGTGCCAGCGGCAGATTCGGGTCTTCGCGCGTGGTCATGACCAGATGCATCTGGGGCGGCAGGTGTTCCAGTAAGAAGATGACGGCATGGTTGACAGATTCAGTATCAATCAGGTGGTAGTCATCAAGAACAAGAGCAAAATCGTCCCGAATAGCGCTGATTTCGTTAAGCAGCACAGTCAATGTGGATTCGATTGGCGTTGACTGAAACGATTGGAGGATTTGCAGCGTTTCTGTTCCAACGCTCGGCTCAATGCCCTGTAACGCGGCGATCAGGTAGGTTAGAAAACGTACCTGATCATTATCGCTTTCGTCCAGCGAAAGCCAGGCTGCCGGTCGCGGAAAGCTGGCGAGCCAATCAACGACCAGTGTGGTTTTCCCAAAACCGGCGGGGGCAGAAACCAGGATCAAGCGCCGGTGAAACCCCTCATTCAATCGCTTAATCAAACGCGAGCGGTGAACTGCCCTGACACGGGACGGAGGAATATATAGTTTGGTCGCCAAAATGGATGATGACATAAAGTTCATTATAAGCGGGGTTCCGCCGTAAAGACGAACTTTGAGTGCATTGGAGCCGGATAATAGCGACTTGCCCTAGATGCTCGTTCCGATGAACAAGCATAGCATGTCGCCCCTAAGGCAAAAAGCTGCACCACCACATTTATTCAGGTTATATTAAGTACATTATTAAACTTTTCATTGATGCTGAGGCGCGCGTGCAAAATTCTGAAGAACTGCAATCGCTTGCTCTAGACAACCTTGCACACGGTTGCGCTGAAGAAACACAAAAGTTCTTCCATCAAAACCCCAACGATCCCCGGTACTGTTTTGAAATATTCCGTCGTGCATATGCTGAACAGTTGAATGACGCGCTTGTATACGTTTACAGCATTTATGAGCCTGTCCTCACGCGGCGCGCGCGGCGCCACCCGCTCTTTTCCCGTTCCTGCCAGGATGATGCTTTTTTTGCCCGTATCGCCCTCGCCAATTTCTATCAGGCCACGCACGGCCATCAGTTTATTGAAAAATTTTCAGAACTCGCCGCCGTTTTGAAGTACCTGTATGCCTGTTTGCACAGCGCCATCGTTCAGGATGTGCGAGCGAATTATGCGCTTGAAGAGGCAGAACTTGACCAGATGCCAGCCCCTACCCTACAGGATGATGCTTCAGAGCTTTGGCAGCACATCCTGCAAATATTGCACGAACCCCAATACCAGCATCTGGCCTATCAACGCTTTGTATTGGAAATGAAGCCCGCCGAAATTTTGCGCGCCGCGCCAGAGCAGTGGGAAAACGAGCGCGAAATCACCGTCGCACTACAGCTTATTCGCAGGCGGCTGCGAAACGACGCGCTGCTGCGTGAAATGGCAAGCTTTGAAAAATAGCGGTGTGATATTTGCGATCTCGCCGCATTTATGTAGATGTAGCAGGAATGCATATGGACACGAATAGCTGCGCTTTTCCACCACCGCTGACAGATGACCAGCTCTCGCAGGTTCTAGATGAAGCCGCAGAGGGCGAAATTTTGGAGCATCTTGAGGGGTGTAGTCTATGCCGCGCACGGCTTGAACAGCTGCGCCGGTTTGACAGAGCGCTTTCAGGTAAGCTCAGGCGTTTTGACTGCCCAACCGCGCAGACGCTGGCAAATTATTCACTGAGTTTGCTAGAGCCAGCAGAGGCTGAGGAGATCGCCCAACATCTTACGTATTGTGTTCGCTGCCAGCAGGAACTGACCATGCTTGAAGCCTTCACCAATATTAATGCCGCCACACCAGCCGCGCCGCGCAGCGTCATCTATCCACCGCGTAATGTGTGGCAGGCTACGGTGACCAGCACAACAGGCAATCTCGCGTTACGCGGGCTGGATGACAAATTGACGCAAGCCGCACATGCCCAAAGCGCTACGGTATATCTGGAAACGCAGAAGGTAACGCAAGGGGTGATTCTCACCGGTCAGGTTGTTGACACAGCCGTAGATTGGCGCGACGCGATCATCGAAATTCGGCAGGCTGGTGAAATTCGCGCCGTGCAAACGCTCGATGAATTTTGTGAGTTTCAGTTTGAGGCAGTAGATACGTCGCCAGTCAACCTGTATATCACGGCTGCCAACGGCATCGTTCTGGCTGTTGAGGGTTTATCGCTCATCAACTAGTGTGTAATGCGCGGTGATCATGGAAATTGACGCCCTCTTACAATCTCTTCCTTCCGGCGATCATGCGCGGCTCGCTGAACTGGCTTCTTCTGACCTGCCCTCGCTAATCAACCATCTGAAATCCGAAGCAGATCGCCACTGGCGCATTGATCCAGCAGTTTCGTTAGGCTACGCCGACACGCTGATCACCATAGGTGAACATACGCAAACCTCCGCCACCATCGCCCTTGGCTTGATGGCAAAAGGGGACGCCTTTCGCTATCTCGACCAGCTTGAGGAAGCGTGGGAAGTGCTGGAGCAGGCTGGAGAACTCTATCGCTCCATTGATGATCAAGTGGGATGGGCAAGGACGCGCATCGGGCGGCTGGGCATTTGCACAGAGATCAATCAGGTTACTCCTGCCCTTGAAGACGCGGAAATCGCCCGCCATATCTTCACAACACACCACGATGACGAAAAGCTGCTGCGTTTGGAAATCAACGCCGCCCTCGTCCTCAATTATTTGGGACGCCATCAGGAAGCCCTAACCGCTTACCAGCAGGCGCTTACTGCCGCCACCATGCTTGGAGAAATCGCTCAACCGCGGCTGGCGCTGATTTACAACAATATGGCCTACGCCTATCGCGGCTTAGGCAATCTTGGGCAAGCACAAGCATATTATGAACGCGCTTTTGAATTGATGGCGGCACGCGGCGAAACTCGTGGCGCGCTGCTGGTGAATATTGATCTTGCCGACATCGCTTTAGCGCAAGGCCAATACAAAAAGGCGCTGCGAATGCTGGAAAATCTGTATGCCCACCTGGGCGCGGATCACCCTTCTGAGCGGCGGCATGTTCAAACCCACCTGATCGAATGTTATCTGATGGTTAACCGCTTTCAAGAGGCGCGAGAGCTGGCACACGAACTGCTGGATGCATCCCAGAGCAAAAACACTTTTGAGCGCGCCATCACGCTGCTGCGCCGCGCAACTGCCGAAACAGCGCTTCACGATCTGCCAGCGGCTGAAACAGCATTGGATCAGGCAGAGAATTTGCTGCAACAACTGCATGCTGAACCATGGATCGGTATGGTTTCCCTCAAACGTGCGCAGATTGCCTTTGCCGACAACGATATGGAGCGTGCTGCTGCACTGTCAGCACAGGCTATCCAGCAGTTCGACGCGCAAAAGCAGGTGGGCAACTGCGCCGCTGCCGGGCTGATCGCGGGGCAAATTGCGCTTAAACAGAGCAATTACGAGCGCGCCCGTAAGCAGGCGCTGTCAATCAAGTGCGCGGTACAAACCTCGCACATCCCCCATCTGGAGTACGGGGCGAATGTGCTGCTTGGGGCGATTGCCGAGCAAACTGGAAGATCTGCTAAAGCGCTGCGGTATTACAAAGCAGGCGCTAAAGCGATTGAACGCGCCCAGCGTAACCTGATCCTGCACCTTCACCCAAACTATCTGGAAGACAAGCAGGAAGCTTCACACGGTTTGATCCGTCTGAATATTCAACTTGGCCGCACAGAAGCCGCCTTTGCCGCGCTTGAGCGTTCAAAATCGCTGGTCTGGCAAAGCTACATTAACCAACGCCCGCTGGTTGACCGGAATAACCCCGACTTGCAGCGCCTTGAAACGTTACGGCATGAGCATTACTGGTACTACCGCCTCGCTCATGATCTCACATTTCGCGACGCGGCTTTCAGGGAACAATCGCAAAACACGCCGTCCCCTGAACAAGCCGCTGCCGAAGCTGCTGTACGCGAGCAGGCGATACAGGCGATTGTTCAGCGCCTATCGCTGAATACCGGCGCTGATGAACTTGCTGAAACCCCTGAAATCTTGCTCTCTGAAGTTCAGTCCAAGCTGGATAACGCTTCGATACTGCTGGCGTACTACAGCGATGGCGTTTCGTTATGGGCATTCAAGCTCACTCAGGATTCGCTGGAGCTGGTCGAACTTGGCGCAATTGTCAAACGCATCGATCAACTGCTCAACAAATTACAGGCCAATATTGACCGCGCTTTGCTCACATCCCATGAGTCGACGGATGCAAACATCCTCAACGATTTTCTGGCGCAGGTATTGCTGCAACTTCACAAGCTTTTGATTGCGCCTCTCCAGCTAAAAGATGCCGGACGGGTTGTGATCGTGCCTTACGGGTCGCTGCATTACCTTCCGTTTCATCTGCTGCGCTCGGAAAAGGGCTACTGGATCGAACACTGCGAGCTTGTGGTATTACCCGCTGCCAGCCTGATCACCAGAAGATCGCCCGAACGTGAGCCAGGGGCACTGGCGCTGGCGCATAGCTGGAATAACCGGCTGAAAACACCTTTGAGGGAAGCCACTGATGTCGTTAGCAAACTTGGAGGCCAGGTCTATGACGAGCAGGCAGTTACGCGCACCACCCTTGACGCGAACCCATGTCAGGTGCTGCATCTGGCGGTGCATGGCACCTATCGTTTAGACGAGCCTGATTTTTCATTTCTCGAACTCGGCGATGGCCCAATCTACTTTGACGATCTGCTCCAGCACGATTTGAGTTATGAACTGGTCACGCTCAGCGCCTGTGAAAGTGGCCGAAGTCAGGTCAGCGCTGGGGATGAGCTAATCGGGCTGGGTCGCGGCTTCTTATTTGCTGGTGCTGGCGCGCTGCTTGCCAGCCTGTGGCGGGTTGACGATGCTTTTACGTCAGCGTTGATGGACGCTTTCTATAAACATTTAGGCAGCGGCCTCAGTAAAGCATCCGCCTTACGGCATGCCCAATGCGAGCTATTAAACGATCATCCTGGGCTGCATCCGGCATTCTGGGGTGGGTTTGAACTGATCGGCAATACAGAGCCACTTTCACACCTAAGGAGCAGATGATGGCACCCGAAAATGAGCACCCAAATTCCCATGATCACGAACACGAAACCCCGCGCGATATGTGGTTTGTGCCTTCCCAACTGATGCTGCTGGTTGAATTTCCGGCTGGCGTGGATGACGAGCGTGTAAGCGGTTGGCTAAACAGGGCGCTGCCGAACATTGTTAATGGCTCTGGCATCAGTCCCAATTATAAGGTTGCTGAAGTCAGTATCTTTAATCAGGATGAGCGCGCCATTACCTTCATCACGCTTGAACACAATCATGGCGCCCCGCCTTCTGACGAAATAGACGCCCAAATTATCGCGCTGGTCAACTGGATCAATTCGCACATTCTCCCTGACGGTGATGGAGATACGCTGCAAGTTTGGAGCTTCACTGAAAACGACGTTACGGCCTCAATTCAAGCTGCGGCGCCGATTGGGCGTTTGGCGGCGCCCCTCACCAACAGGCCGATGGTGGCCCTGGCGGGCAGCCCGTGCCCCCAAACACCTTCCCCACAGCGCAGGATTATGAATTTCACCTGCCCGCAGAGATCGCCAACCTCCCTGAAGGCAGCTGCGGGCTGCCCGTTGATGTGGTAATTCTGGATACCGCGCCGCCAGGAAACTGCTATCACCCAACGCGAAGGCTAA